>CAYSTP010000023.1:0-17609 GCA_964434085.1 uncultured Pirellulales bacterium | reverse complement strand
CTGCCCAGCCGGTTTATATATCACCTCAGCAGCGGGCCGCAGCCGTCGCCGACATGCTTGCCTGGCTTGATAAGGTCTGGCTCAACGGCGATTTAGATGAAAAGATAACGTACGAGCAATACCTCGCCTTCCGCACCGCCCTTTTACTCTTCACGGAACAGGACTACTAACCCCCGATTATTAAGCCTTAACGCCTGCTTGGGGCTAATCTGCAGGCTATCCAGCGGACCCTTAAGCCTGTATAAAAAAAGCCCGACCCCCCTTGAGAGGGGCCAAGCTTTTCGGAGGAAGAAGAGAAAAAGCATTTTTGCTGTTGCTTATAATTACACCTTATTCACATCCCTGTCTATACATACGCTCCCGGACCTCTGTTGGTTCTGGCCGTGCACAATAATTCTAAATATAGCCGGTAAACGCTATTTTGACTGCGTAAAAGCGGTACACTTGGCCGAAATAATTTGTAGTGCTGTTTTTGCTTACAAATTGACAGATTCTTCAAATCTGTGAGGTGCTCTCGTGAAGCGCGAAGTCTGCCTGGCGATACTTTATGCGTCTTTTATGTTCTTTATCGGCTGTCGAACCGAGCCCCGACCCGAACCTCTGAAGCCGCCCTACGACAACCCCTTGCCGCCGGGTCAGTCCGCTCTTCGCAAAATCACCAATCCCTACCAGAGCCCGGACTTTACCCTCGCGTGCATCGACCTTAAAGGGCTGCGCGACTCGATAGAGAACAGCCTCAATTATATGAGTAAACCCTCCAGCAAGCAGTTTTTCCCGGTCGATGATATAACTCACCATCAGGCGGTAAAGAGCCTCGAGGCCTTTGCTGAGCTGCTCGATAGCGGCCTGACCGGCCCCGCGCTGAACCAGGCCATTAGCGATAAGTTTGACGTCTATGTATCGGTAGGCTGTGATGACCGTGGAACGGTCCTGTTTACCGGGTATTACACGCCAATCTTTGACGGCTCCGAAAAGCCTGACCAGCGGTATCGTTGTCCGCTCTACAATCAGCCGCCTGACCTTGTAAAAGGACCTAATGGAGAGATTCTTGGCAGGCGAGCCGCCGACGGCACCGTCATCGAGTATCCGCCCAGAGCGGTCATTGAAAAGACGCAGATGCTCAGGGGCAAAGAGCTAATCTGGCTGACGGACCCATTCGAGGCATACATAGCACATGTACAGGGCTCAGCCAAGATTCGTCTGCCCGATGGCACCCTTCAGACCGTCGGCTACGCCGCCAACAACGGCCACGAGTACGAAAGCATATCGCAGCAAATGGTCAGCGACGGTGTAATCGGCAAAGACCAGCTCAGCCTTGCTGCAATGATAGATTACTTCAAAAGGCATCAGGACCAGGTGGCAAAGTACACCGGCCTTAACCCCAGATTCGTCTTTTTCAGAAAGGAAGAAGGAGCACCAAGAGGCAGTCTCAACGTGCCCGTCACGGCCTACAGAACAATTGCCACCGACAAGTCTATCTTTCCGCGGGCCAGTATTACCTACATAACAACTACGCTGCCGAAACATAGCGACGGGCGGATAGTTAATGAGCTTTACAGCGGATTCGCCCTCGACCAGGACACGGGCGGCGCCATAAGGGCGCCGGGCAGGTGCGATGTGTATATGGGCGTCGGTGATACCGCAGGCCAGCTCGCCGGACAGACTTACCAGGAAGGCAGGCTATATTATCTGTTCCTGAAAAACGAGCTGGTCATACCCGAATATTGACGGCGGAGTGCTTCCGGCGAAGCCAAAAATTTTTTCCTCCTTGCCCGATAAAATCGGATTGGCAATACAGGCATCAAAGGAGTTCAAACAGCATCAAGACTCTAAAGCCTTTTTATTATCTCGAAAACCGCCTTTTGGGCTATAATAGTGCTGTCTGGTGGGGGAGTTGTTCGAGGGGCGGAACATCTGAGCTTGTTGAGTAGGGGGCGGCTATGCTAAATCAAAACGTTGCAAAGAAACGGTGTACAGCCACCGGCACATTTATCTTTGGTCCTTTTAGACAAAAACATCGCGCAAAGTTGGCTTTTACCCTGTTGGAGCTTATGGTCGTAATTATGATAGTAAGTATCCTCGCCGCGGTGACTGTCCCGATTCTTCGGGGGCGAGTTGACTCGGCCAAATGGTCCGAGGCAAACGCCGCCGCCGGCACCATACGAACGGCAGTGTCAGCTTATGTCGCGCGCAAAGACATCGACTACGCCCATAGCGTTCTTTTGGGAAAAAGGCTTGATAACCGGATTATACAGGCGGAGCTGGGCTTTATCGACTCTGATTTGACCGGCACATATTTTGTCCCCGCTGATTACACTATTACCGCGATAGACGCTTACGGCCATGCAACGGTCGAAGTAAAAGCCAGCAGAGACAACGCACCGCAGGGAACCAGGACCTTATTTGCCGACGGCAGCTGGCAATAGCATCGATACTGCCGGCTCGACTGGGCTCGTCGAGGTCTGAAACATCTGTCTTTTCCTTCCAAAGTGGCGCATCTATTGTTATCATTGCCCCGTCAGTACCCAAACTCTCTTGCTATCGGCAGGAAACTCATGGCCGCAAACCCGGACATTGAGAACATGAATGTCAGGCCCGAAAGCTACTTCGACAGCATACGGGATGACATGCTCGAGTACATTCCAGGGCATGTCAAGAAGACGGTGGAATTCGGCTGTGGCCGCGGCGGCTTTTCCAGCCTTGTTAAAGAACGGCTCGCAGCGGAAACCTGGGCCGTGGAGATAGACAAAGCCTCTGCCGCTGTCGCCGCCGGAAAGCTCGATAAAATAATTTGCGCCGACGTCCACGAGGGCCTTAAACAACTGCCGGACAATTACTTCGACGCCTGTATATTCTTCGACATCCTCGAGCACCTCGCGAATCCCTATTCGCTGCTGAGCGGCGTCAAAACCAAACTTGCCGCCGGCGGTGTTGTTGTCGCTTCAATTCCCAATATCAGGTACTACAGGGCGTTTGCCGAATATGTCTTCGGCGCCGACTGGAGGTATAGGCAGCAGGGTATCATGGACAAAACGCACCTGCGCTTCTTCACCAAAAGGAGCATACTCAGGATGTTCGATGAGCTTGGCTTTGAGATACTCACCATAGAGGGAATCCACCCGACCTCCAGCCGAACCTACAAAATCCTGAACCTTATGCTTCTCGGCGCCCTGAGCGACGTCAGATACAAGCATTTTGCCGTTGTAGCTCGACCGGGGCCGGCATAACAATACCCGGTTTATACACTCCTTGCCGGACCTCCGCCAAACAGTGGGGGATTGACACGAATTTGCGTTTTTGGTAACCTTTTCTGATTTGGTGAGGTACGTTGAGTAACTTTTTATGGCAGAAATTACACCGTAGAATGTCCGGTTTATATTTGATTCTTGGATAGCGGGACCAATCCTCGGCTATGATAGCAGGGAAGCTCTGGGCAACCTAAATGCTTTTTAATTCCGTTGATTTTCTGGTTTTCTTCACGCTCGTCGTGTTTACCTATTTCGCCTTACCGCATCGATGGCGATGGGTTCTGCTTTTGGCGGGCAGCTACTATTTCTATATGTGCTGGAAACCCGCCTACATCATCCTTATCATCATTTCCACACTGGTTGACTATTTCTGTGCCCTCGGAATGGGCAAAACCTCCAGCCTTAGGCGGCGAAAGCTGCTTTTGCTTACAAGTCTTTTTTGCAACCTGGGTCTGCTGTTTACATTCAAGTATCTGAATTTCTTCGCCTACAGCTTCGAGTATATCCTGGGATTTGGCGAACAGGCCCGTGCCAAACCCTTTTTGGACGTACTTTTGCCGGTCGGCATCAGTTTTTATACATTCCAAACGCTCAGCTATACCATCGACGTATTCAGGGGCATCCGACCTCCTGAAGAGAGGCTGGGTATCTTTGCTTTGTATGTGAGCTTTTTCCCGCAGCTTGTCGCCGGCCCCATCGAGCGCTCCACACGCTTGCTGCCTCAGTTCGACAACGTCGTCAAGTTCGACTATGACAGGGTCGTCGATGGAATCAGGCTGATGCTCTGGGGCTTTTTCAAGAAGGTGGTTATCGCCGATACACTGGCCAAATTCGTGGACCCTGTTTACAATAATCCTGCCGCTTATGCCGGGCCGTCTTACCTGATAGCCACGGTATTTTTTGCATACCAGATATACTGCGATTTCAGCGGATACACGGATATCGCCAGGGGTTCAGCCCAGGTGCTCGGTATCGAGCTGATGGAGAACTTCAACCGGCCGTATTATTCCAAGTCAATAAGAGAATTCTGGAGACGCTGGCACATCTCTCTTTCAACCTGGTTCCGTGACTATCTGTATATCCCCATCGGAGGCAGCCGCGTAACATTGTCTCGCCATTGCCTTAACCTGTTTATTGTATTTCTGCTCTGCGGGATGTGGCACGGAGCGAACTGGACATTTGTAATCTGGGGCGTGCTCCACGGCACTTACCTGATTGTTGGTTTGCTCACCCGCTCTGTACGCGAGAAACTTGCCGGTGTGATACAACTGGACAAAACGCCTTTGCTAAAGAAGCTCCTGCAGGTGTCGATTACTTTCGGGCTCGTCTGTTTCAGCTGGATTTTCTTCAGGGCTAATTCACTGTTCGAGGGCTGGTATATCGTAACGCATCTGCTCAGCGGCTGGCCGTTGCTTGGCACGCAGGCGGCTTCAAAGCTGGTATTTATCGCAGGGCAGCCGTCCCTGTTTATACTCTGCCTGCTGCTGTTGGCGGCGCTTGAATGCGTGCAGCTTCTGGAACGCCGTGTTGATTGGCGCCAAATACTGAAGCTCAAACCCGTATGGATACGCTGGGCGGTATATTATTCTCTGGTGCTTTGCATTATGCTGCTGGGCAACCTTAACGCCGAACCTTTTATATATTTTCAGTTTTAGTGACGTTCGATGAAAAAGTTTCTGATAAAACTCGTCTTGTTCCTGTCGCCTTTTATTGTCTCTGTGTTTGTGGAGCTGTTCATTCTGCCTATCGACTTCTTCACGTTCAGGGTCTGGGAGGCCCTGCGGATTACAGGAAACATGTTATCCACCGGAAAGTTTTACCCGGGTATGAAAATTGAGAAAGTCGAGGTCGGCGCCCTGGCGAGAAACACCGCAAGCTCCGTCCACAGAAAGGTGACCTGGATTACCGACGAATACGGCTATCGCAACAGTCAGGCCTATGATAAACCGGACGTGGTTATAATTGGGGATTCATTCATTGCCGGTGATACGCTCAGCCAGGAGGAGCTGCTCTCCGAAATGCTGCAGTCTAAAGTGGGCTTGAAGGTTTATGCTATGGCCCCGGCCAATATCAGAAATTATCTGAGTGACCCGCGGTTTATGGACAATCCGCCTGAGGTGCTTGTGTTCGAGAGTATTGAACGCGGTCTGGATTCCAGAAGCATCCGCCCGCCCGAAGACGATTCGGAATTCCGCAACTGGATGCAGATTAGACAAAAGCTAAGTCGGAACAAAGTCATCAGTCGCTTGGACATTCTCAAAGACAGGGCCTTTAAGTGGACGATGCTCGAATACGCGCGTGCGCGAATCGGCGAGTTTCTTTACGGGGGTTATACACTTGCAGTAAGAGGCAGGGATTTTTCTGATGGTAACGCGTTCTTCTTCCGTCCCGCGATTCAGGAAAAGACAATACCAAGGCAAGAAATTCCGAAGCTGATTGAGATACTCAAAGAGTATGAACGGGTCCTGGCGAAACGCGGAACACGTTTAATTTTCCTGCCGATACCGGGCAAAAGAACCATCTACGGGGAGTTCGTCCCGGATATGGGAAAGTCCAGTTTCGCTGAAATAGTTGCATCGATAAAGGCCTCGGGAATACAGACCGTGAATTTATATGAGGCTTTTACGCAGGCCAGAAGCCGGGACAAGTCATTGTTGCTATATCGCCTGGATGATTCTCACTGGAGCCCGCAGGCCGTCGAAATTACAGCCGAGTCTCTCGCACCTTTCGTTCAAAAGATTGTTGCCGGCTCGAATTAATTGCCCGGGTGCACATACTTATGACCACTGCGAAACAAGGAAAAAAGATAGTTATTATCGGCCTGGACGGCGCGACCTGGAACGTCTTTGACGACTCGCTTCTGAAAAGCTGTATGCCGAATTTCTGGAGGCTGAAGCACAAAGGGTTTTCGGGAGTCCTGCGCAGTACAGAACCGCCTATTACACCGGCGGCCTGGACAACGTGTATCACCGGCTGCAGTCCCGGCAAACACGGAATAATCGGCTGGCACAAATACGACCATGGCCGCGATAAACTTTCTATGAGCTCTGCCGCGGACTGTGCTGTGCCTAATATGTGGCGGGAGCTCAGCGAGCAGGGATATAAAGTTGTAAGTATTAATGTCCCCTGGACCTATCCGTGCTCGCCGGTAAACGGGGCGATTATTGCAGGTTATGGTTGCCCCGGACCGGCCTCTGATTTTACATATCCGGCCCGGCTGAAAGAGCAGCTTCTGTCTGAAATTCCCGATTATGACATTGTGGCCTCTTGGGACAAGTCGGTAGGTTATGATATCAATGGGCTGAACTTCAATCTGCCTCGCGTCGAGCGCAGCTTTGAGCATCGTGTCCAGGCCGCCAGACTCGTCAGCAGCCAGATAAACTGGGATATTATGATGGTGCAGTTCCACGATACCGATTTGCTGTGCCACCATATATGGCCGTATCTCGACAAAAAAACAAGAAACGACTACCCTGACCAGAGAGACCGTTTGGCAGTTACATTTACAAAGCTCGATGCGGCTATAGGTGAGCTGTTAAAACTTGCACAAAAAAAAGACGCACTTGTCGCTGTTGTTAGTGACCATGGACTATGCCGTAAGACCGCAAAGTTGAAACCCAATGTGCTGTTGTGCCGTTGGAGATACCTCAGGCCCAAGAACGGATTGAGTCGGTTGACCGAACGATTTGTTCGCAGAATAGTATCCCGTTCGAAACGGCGGACCAGAGGCGCTCTTAAACAGCCGCAGGAGTTCGAGTTCGACTGGGCCGGCTCAAAGGCAATGATGATGACAATGGCTGTCAACGGCCATCTGTTTCTCAATGTTAAGGGTCGCCAGCCGAACGGAAAAGTCGGCCCGTCAGGTGAGTATAGTCGCATTATTAAAGAGCTGTCCGAGCTGTTCGGGAAAGTTTTGAATCCGGTAACAGGTCAGCCTGTTTTTGCAAAGGTCGGCTCGCCGCAGAAAATCTACGGATTGAATGCTGTTAAACAGAGCAGGTTCGGCGACCTTGTGCTCGTGCCGCAGTCCGGAATTGAGATGTCTCTTTCACATTCGGGAAAAGACCGGGCCGTTGAAATGATGGGTGACGACAGTCTTGCCGGAGCACACTGTTATGAAGGCATTTATCTTTTCTGTGGCAAAGCTATAAGAGCCTCGGACGGCCCTGTCACTGACATAGTTAACGTTGCACCAACCATTTATGCCGCCTTGGGAGCGAAATTGCCGAATTATATGGATGGAACGGTACTCGATGATATATTCGAGAAAAAAGTGAATATAACCTATCAAACCGGCAGAATTGTAACCGTTGACGGAGACTCGAACAGGAAAGCTCTGTCAAGCAATGAAGAAGCCGAAGTAAACAGGCGTTTGTCGGCCTTGGGATACGTGGAATAGGCGCCTAATCGCCTGTCACATTACTGTAACAGCCCCCATGGAACTGTCTGTAATTATAGTAACCTGGAATGTCCGAGAAGACATATTGCGATGTCTTAATTCCATCAGAGAAAATCCGCCGCGCGATGAGTGCGAAATCATAGTCATTGATAATGCAAGTAACGACGGCACCGCTAATGCGGTTCGACGGCGGTTTCCGGATATCCGGCTCATTAGTAATGACAAAAACCGGGGTTTTGCGGGGGCAAACAATCAGGGATTCGCCAAAGCCGCCGGCCGATACGTCTTTTTCCTCAACCCCGACACGGTAGTCAGGCCGGGTTCGTTCGACGTCCTGCTCGATTTTATGGAAGACCGCCCCGACGTCGGGGCATGCGGACCGAGATTGGTGTTTGAGGACGGCCGTATTCAAAAAACCGTGCGGTGCTTCCCAACCTTTGCCGGTACGCTGCATCGGCACACAATCTTCAAGACGCTCGGCATTTTCAGACCTGCTTACAACAAATGGCTGATGAAGGATTTTACATATGACAGGACGGCGGACGTGGACCAGATTATGGGTGCCGCTCTTATGGTTCGTCGGAATGTCTTGGAAGATGTCGGACCGATGGATGAGCAGAACTTTTTCATGTATTACGAAGAGGTGGACCTCTGCTACAGAATCAAAAAAGCCGGATTGCGGATAGTGTTTGTGCCTGACGCCGAGATAATTCATCTCGGAGGACGTTCTTCAAAACAAATACCCGTCGAAAAAACAATCATGGCCATGAAAAGCCTGCTCAGGTTCTTCAAAAAGTACCGTTCTCCGGTCAGCTACACGCTGTTTCGCTGGCTCTTCAAGCCTGTATTTGTATTGAACGAAATTGGTAATTTATTCATTTACGCAATTGCATATACTTTCGGCTTTGTCTGTCTCAGTTCAAAAATCAGGGGCTATTCTGTAGAAAAGTTGAAATACTCAACGAAGCTGCTGAAACTAAGCTGGCAGCAGGGGCTTGGCTGATTTGCTCAGTCGCCGGCATCGGCCGTTGATGAGCCCGCAAACCACGGTGCACTGTATCGACCGCTTCGGACCAGCTCGAGAATATAACCGGCGATTTTTTCACAGTTGAATTGCTCGTGCACCCACGCCATTCCGGCATCGGCGATTTTCTTTCTTTGCTGCTCATTGCCGAGATAGTATTTTATCAGTTCGTTAAGTTGTTCCCGGTTATCGAAGTATCTGAGGTGAACACCGTCTTTAAACATGTTTTCCGAGCCCGGCACTCTTTTTGCCAGAACACAGGTGCCGCAGGCCAGATAATGGGTTAGTCTGTCCGAGTGATACTTTTGGACGTCATTCTCGGCGTTGATGTGTATTCCGGTACGGGCGCCGCTTATTGCATACAGGTAATCAATTCCGCCGATTTGCGGATTTCCCATACAGCCGTATAGCTTTGCATTAGGCATAGTTGACAGCTTTGTTACGATTTCCTCCCTGAGAAGCTGCCCGCTGTGGGCGCGGTGTCTTATCGTGCCGGTCCATAAAATATCTGTTTTCCACTTTTCTTCGACCTCGTAACGATGGTCGGTGTCGGGGTCGCAGTAGTTCGGCAGAAATGCGCATAAAGGTACGCCGGCGCTTCGGTATTTCTGCAGCCAGTTGCCGTCATTGGTGGCCACTATGATATCAAGCTCTTTGCCGGCCTCGATTCGACACTGCCTTTCGGGCCATGGGTCTCCGTCGTTACCTATAAGAACCGCACCGGGAGTGGTTTGTCTTATTAGCGAGATTGTGTTTGTGTCGAAAAACTTGGGAAATGAAATAAAAATTATGTCCGGGCAGTAGCTCTTGAGCATTTCAGCAAGACTGCGGTCAACGGCTGTTTTGTAAATAAGTTTGGAAACGGTCCTGCTTTTCGAAAAGCTCAGTTCTCTGAGTGTGCCGCTGTAACTGAAAATCCTGGCGTCGTGCCCGATTCGGATAAATCCTTTGGCGAGCTTGTGCGTTTGGTTAAGATAGAACTTTACAGGATTGGAACTTGTATCCGAAATAAATAATATTTTCTTGGACATCTTCTCTTTGTCTTTGTGTCCGGCGGCCCTGACGTATGGATTGATAACTTTAAGAATCTCCGGTGTAAATTTCAAAGGTAGCCAAGATTGGCCAGACGAGAATTAATTTCGTCCTGCTCGGCATCGGAATAGCGGTACGATTCAGCCGCCTTGGTATCTGCGGGGTCCTCATAGTTGACGCTCAGGGGCGTCCTGAAGGCATCTTGAATGATTTCCCCGTCCATGTCTTTTGTAACCGGCAGACCTAACATAGCCAATATTGTCGGAGCAATGTCGGCAATATTAGCCGTCATTTCTCTTTTCGATGCAAATTGAGGCCCTGTTGCACCAATCATTCCATTTGGGCTGTGGTCTCCACTTAGAGAATCTTTAGGCGCCATTTTCACAGATTCTTTGCTGGTAGCAAGAGCGTGCAGTGTATAGCCGTCCCGCGGCGCTATCATAAGGTCGGGAAAGTGACCACCTTCTTCCAGCTCGCCGTAAAGCTCATGCGGGGTGGCTGCCATCTTGAAAAGCGGTTTGCCGTCGGGCATTTTGACCTGCAGCAGCTTCTGCCGTAATTCGTTTATTAGGGTTGTTTTTGTTTTTTCAGAATCCTGTCCGGCCGCCGCCGTTACGTCTTGAACATAGAGGTCCGCGTATGATTTTACGCCTGTAACCACGGCCTGACTTGAGGCAAAATCAATGGATTCTACTCTGTCATCCGGATTGTGGCGGGGCGTGTGGTCAAAAGGATTAAGTCTTCTGAATTTGTGACGAATCTGCTGCCATAACAACCGGTGCCGTGGTATAAGTTTAAGATAGCCGAGGTTTCTGAGAATCTTGTTGGGATATATTGTGCCCAGTTTTGCAGCTCCGCCATGGTCTGAGACAGTAAATACCGCTGCCTGATTGTCCTCGGCTAATTTCAGCAGCATCCCGATTACCTCGTCAAGCTCCTTGAAGTATCTGCTGATAAGACCGTCACGCGGGTCGCTGCTCGTGTCCCATGAAAAATCGAGAAGCTTCCAGAAATGGTGCATCATTTCATCGAAAGACCTCAGCACGACCATTGATACTGTCCAGGGCACACGGGCCATACCCATCCTGAGAATTTCGACCATGTGATGAGAGCTTTTTCTGTGCCACTCCAGATACTTTGCGAAGTTCCTGACTTTTCTTAACCCTTTCCTGGTAAACGGCGCACTAAATACAAATTCCGGTATCTGCTTCAAAACCTCTTCCTGGAATTCCGGCGGATGGGAAAACCGGCACCTGGTTGAAGGTGTTCCCAGCCCGCTGACTAAGATGCCGTTTACCTTAAGCGGCGGATAAGTCATAGGTACACCGACAACCACCACCTTGTTGCCGTGTCGGGCCAGTTTTTGCCACAGAGTCTCTTTTCGAATGCTGCTGCTGTTGGTCAGACTCGTTTGCTTTTTGTCTAAATCATAATCGAAAAAGCCGGGCACGCCGTGATGACCGGGGTTCATACCGGTCATCAGCGTCGTCCATGCCGCTGGAGTAATCGGAGGATGTGTTGAATTGAGAACCCCCCACGCCCCTTCCGTTCGAAACCTGTTAAGGTTAGGCATCAGGCCTCTGTCACAGGCTGGCCCGAGCACGTCCCATGTTCCTCCGTCAATGCCGATTATCAGTACTCTCATAAAGACTCTCCTGGTACGTCAAAAGAAAATCAGTATCAGCTAATATGTTATACCTGTTACGTTGCCAAAAGCACTTTGTCGACTCTCTGATTGACAATCGGC
Organism: uncultured Pirellulales bacterium; assembly: GCA_964434085.1. GTDB lineage: Bacteria > Planctomycetota > Phycisphaerae > Sedimentisphaerales > Anaerobacaceae > JBBABK01. The sequence continues at coordinate 6,159 of CAYSTP010000023.1, read as the reverse complement.
TCTTCTTCTGCCAAAAAGATACCAGTTATTAACAAGATGTTCAATCTCCCATTCATGCCATTCGATATTTTTGTGCTCACCCTTCCAGCGTTCAAAAAAGGCGACGTTATCCATCTCCTGAAAAGAACGCTGATAACTTATCAGAAAGGCGTCGAACGAAGATGTCAGTGGCAGAATAAGGTTGCGAATATCGATGGAAGTTTCGCTGATAGACCAGGTGGCTGTAAATACAGAACAGGCATCGCGGTCTCTATTCGATAAGGCCTCTTTTAGCTGCTCCACATCAGAAACGCAGATTACCGCGCTTTTGTCGGTCTCAGCACAGTTGCGCCCAAGAGTCGGTATGCCTGCGGATTCAAGAAAAAACCGTTGTAATAAAGAAAAGGCGGGTATATCGAATATCACATATCTTCCCCTGAAACCAAGATTGTGAAGCAGTCTGCACATATTTCCATAGCCCCCTCCAAATTCAAAGATGGTGCCGATATCACTGATTCTCAGCCCTGTCTTCTCCTCAAATTCGGCCCAGTGGTAAGCATGGTGGATTAGATTGGCGCTGCTCTTGGGATATCTGAAATAGGGTAGGGGATGACCGACCTGGACTTCTTCGATAGCTCCCGACCAGCGGCTGGCCCAGTCACGACGCTGCTGCAGGTACTTGAGCTCCCGGGCTGTATAGCCGGCATATTTCACAAACATTTTTGATGAAACAAGATGCCAGCGAAGAAATTCTCTGGGGTCCTCTTCAATGAATAATTGCCTGAGACCGTTTGCGTTATTCAGCCATTCTCTCTCTGACAAACTGCAGTTAGCTGTTTCAGCCGGCTGAAGCTGGCGAAAAGCTGTCTTGAATTCCTCTATCAGTTCGGCCTGTTTTTTGGTAGGCGGCGCAAGTGGTTTGTCATGAAGCTTGGTAAGCGATTTTCGGGTAAACTTACTCACTTTTTTTGACAATTTCCCTAATAACATTCTTTGAACGTCCTTTTTAAGCTTGAAATATTCTGCTTGGCTGCGATTACTTCGTAATGGATTATCCTTGCCGGCGTCGATGTCCGCAACACAGCACTGCGGGTATTTTCCCGCCAAAGCTTTAACGGAGCATTCGACCGGACCGTAAAAGTCTTCCGGCCCGCTATATTTACCATATTTGCCCGTATCACGGAAGCAAAGAGTTCTTGAAAATACTCTCTCGAAATTTTGTGGACGCCGCACTCACGACCGTGACTCGAGCCTGTTCTGCCGAATGATTAGAACATGCCTTCACATTCGTATCTGCACTAATCCGTGCAGGCAATCTTGCCGGAACCGTTTTCGAGCTTCTGAATCATCTTGGCCAGGTCGTGAGAAAATTTGATAGCCCCCTCGTCCTGGAGATGTGAGCCGTCGAAACTATAGTAAGCCGTTAGATTGACATCCAGCCAGATACCGCCGGCCTCTTTGAATTTTGCGACAAACCGGTTCTTATTAAAACCGCTGGCCTTTTCTTCCAGCTCCACCATGTCCGGAGACGTAGGCGGCAGAAAGCCATAGACCTTTATTCCTGAGTGACTCCAGCGGCGGACATACTCCATAACAATCGTTATTATTTTATCCGAAACCTGCCGCTCCTTGTAAATCCCTCGGTAGCGCTTTACTTCATGGTCTTCATTGCCGCGTGCCTTATGCACCGCTATCCAGCCGCTTTCCTTGTAATCCTTAAGCGTCAGGGTAGGCGCCATACTGGGGAAAAGCCCATGGAATGCGTCCCTTAGTGACATCGGCTCAAGAAAGTCGAAAACCCGGCCTGCGTGCATCTCCAGAAACATGTTTATCCGTGAGCGATTACTCAGTTCTAAAAAGGGCGTCGTTCCTTTTGCTCGCCATGTTAACGTGTGTGGGCTAAAGCCCATAATTACGGCCTTCTTCGCAGCTTCCGGCTCCAGGAGTCTTTCTGTCGCCTGCATATAATCTTCGCAGTACCAGTTTGCGGCGAAACCGTAATTCACAATATTTCTGTAATCGACGTGTCGCTCCATTATATCGGGCGAGGCCGCCATAAGCACTCTCGAATCACCCGTTAATACGGCGTCTGCGCAATTTTTCCAGTTTATCTTCTTTGCCCAGTACGCCGAAACGCTCGTACCGAAGTTTTCGTTGGGGCGCATTGAGCCCATAATAATACTTAGAACGAGCGCCAGTAGTAATGCTTTTGCCGTTCGGTCCTTCAGCAGGCCGGTGAAAATCCTGCGTATGCTCTTGTTCTCTGAACCTGTCTGTTCCATAGCCGACTTTCAGAACTGAAAATATATGAACGTGTTGCTCGGAGCACGATTAAAAATAGCCGCCATTATCACAACCGCGATGAAAACGGTGTCCATGGTAAGCTTTGCCCTTGTGGTTGACACCGCCCATTTTGCCTTGTCCATATCGAAGTAAAAGAATAGCTGGGCGCCGATTATTACAAGCAGTGCGTTGATGGCGTCGTTACCAACCAGGTCATAAACCATGTATCCGTTCCAGACTGTGGGATTAAACAGCAGCTTGAATATGCCTATGGCCTGGCCGAAACTCTGCGCCCTGAAGAACACCCAGGCCAGAGTGGTCAGCAAAAACACACTCAGTGTCGCCAGATGTCGCCCGCCAGGTAGCTTCATCAGCCGTTCGGGCCATTTTGTAATACGCTCAGCCGACAGATAAAAACTGTGCATAACCGCCCATATTATAAAATGCCACGCCGCACCGTGCCACAGGCCCGAAATCAGCATGGTTATCCACATGTTTATATGCGCCCACCCCTTGCCTTTTCGTGAGCCGCCAAGACCAATATATACGTAGTCTCTGAACCACGTGGACAGTGAGATGTGCCACCTCTGCCAGAATTCCCTGAAGCTCGACGCGATATACGGATTCCTGAAATTCACCGGAAACTCGTAACCCATCCACTTGCCGAGACCGCGTGCGATGTCCGAATAACCGCTGAAATCGCAGTATATCTGGAAACCGAACATTATCATTATCACCCACCAGTACGCCCCGGAAACCTCGAGTGAATTTCCGTAGAACGCCGGGTTTACGGTCTTGGCCAGCGTGTCCGCCACCACAATCTTCTTGAAAAAGCCGAACGCAATCAGGTTTAACCCTTCCCATCTTTTTTGTTCGCCGGCCGGCTCCGCCGACTCGAGTTGCGGCAGAAGGTCCCGTGCACGAACGATAGGACCGGCCACTAATTGCGGGAACAATGCGAGGTATGCGAAAAAGTGAAAGACATTATGCGTCGGTTTCAGCTCGCCGCGGTAAATGTCGATTGTGTAGCTCATCGACTGAAACGTATAAAAACTGATGCCTACCGGCAGAATAATATTGGCCGCCGGTAGTTGTGCTTCCTGGCCGAACACGTTGAGTATCCAGTTCGCGTTGGCTATCCCGAAATTAAGATACTTGAATAAGCCGAGTGAGCCGATGTTGCCTATCAGCGACATAATCAGCCACGTCCGCTTTCGGCCGGGATACCTCTCCATCGCCAGGCCGGCAAAATAGTCGATAAAGCCGCTGCCCATGATAAGAAACAGAAACCGCCAGTCCCACCACCCGTAGAAAATAAACGACGCGAAAACCATGTATATCCAGCGCACGTTATTGCGGCGGCGCAGAACAGGCCAGCCTGCGAAGAATAAGATTGCGAATATGAGAAATACAATCGAGTTAAACTGCATAATGAAGCTGTTCCCTTGGGGAAATGCGCCCAACCTGTCCTGAAAAAGACTATTCTTCCTTTAACAGCCTGCGATAATACCGCCCTAATTTCTTTCGTAAGTAATTTCTGTCGTTGACTCTTTTTCTTGCCCAGCGAGGCAGTATCTGCATTTTCGACTCCCGCAGCGGAATCTGCTGCCACGGGCTCTTTCCGTAGCCGCGAATAAATACCGTTCCGTCACAGCCGCAGAACAAATGCGTTATCATGGACTCATCCGTCCGTATAGCGGCTACCGAGTTATCCTCTATGCTGAACAGCCCGAAATACTTCGCGTCCACATATATCGCATTGTTCCTCGTCGTCGCCACGAGCTCATAACCTTTGGTCTTTGTTAGTTTGGTAATCGACAAAATGCTGCTGCCCTGAGTAACTGCCAAATCTCTCGGCTGTACGAATTCCACCGCGCTCGGAATCGTCGGGTTGAACTCAATCAATACCACTTTAGGCTTGTACTGCTTCACCGCTTCCCAGACGTGATAGTCGTTGCCGTCTATGTCAATCGACAGCAGGTCGAAATCTTTTGGGATTTTAGTCCGGCTGAGGATTACGTCCAGGTTATCCGACTTGTCGAATCCGACGAATTCATTCAGACAAATCACCCTCTCATTATTCCCGAAGCTTTTCAGTAAATCCGCGAAGCGTTTTTCCGAGGCCTCAATTAAAATCGCAGAATACCCTTTTTCAGTTATCAGGCTGTACGTATTACTGCATTTCTTCCCGTCCCAGCTTCCGAACTCCACGCACCACTTGTTGCCTGGGCCGACTATTTCCAGCACCTTTTCAATAATGCCGTCTTCGCCGTACTGTGAAGTAATATTCCGGGCGTACGAATTCAGCCAGGCGTTGGAATTCCTTTTTTCCCCCTTATTACTGTATAAGCAAACCTCTTTAGCCATTCTGCTGCTCTCTATGTTCAAACACATGGATAATACTGTTTCCGGGCCCCAAAATCCAGTCTGACTTAAAAAATTACCCTATATTCACATCCTGACTAGCCTGAAGTGCTCCCTGCCGCAGCCGGGCCGGCTTGGTTTGTGTGCAGCCACGTAATCAATATCAAGGCGGTAACCCTGACGGTATTTATCGTTAAGGGCCTCGACGGTGTGCTCAGCCGTCCCGTCGGTGGTATTCGCAGTTGTCGTATTAACCATATTGACCTGAACCGCCGCGGCGCAGAATTTCTGGAAATATGTAAAATGAGGCGCCGACTCCGTGTTCCTCTGACACCAGCGGCAGGACCAGGATTCCAGCGTATTTGGGCTGTAGAAAAAACCGAAACGCTTCAGTGTAGAACGCGGTGAAGCTGCAAGCGAGACAGCCTTAATCAATACCGACCCGGGCCCGAACAATGCTTTGGCTATGGTATTCTGACTCATACAGCCTTCCAGGATTCTTTTGACCAGTTCAGTGCGGTAGAACGTGCTGCACAACTCGAAAGGATACCTTGTATGCGGCGTTTCCCCTTTTGTCCAGTCCAGCTTGTACACCGTTTGGCCGGCTGCCTGCTCAGCGGTAAGTTCGTCTGAACTGTCTTTTAATGTCTCAGGGCTGAATCGCAGCGAAAAACCGAATATGTCCTCGCCCGCCTTCTCGAATGTCTCGTCTATAACGCCGAACTCAACGCCGTCGAAGAACACCACGTCGTCGATTCCGAAGAGGATGTACTTTGTCTTGACGCCGTTAATCACGCCCGTCACGTCGCTGTGAAAATCATCTTCTGTAACCACACAGACGTCCCTGTACCGGCTGAATACACGGTGGTATTCATCTGTAAAAAGCTCCTGCTTATATATGACGTAAGTCGCAATAAGTTCAGCGGGGAAATACCGGTAAAGACTGCGAAGATAGCCTTCGAGCTGCAAAGGCCGGTTCTTCGTAAACACAATGTTGGTAACGACCTTGTCCATCACACTGTCTATCGTCTGTTCGCTCAAAATTCCATGAAATCTCACGCTTTGCAGCCTTGCTGTCGTACCATACAGGACCGGGTCCTGCTTTGCAAGATTCCTCCGACCGGCGGCCACGGCCGCGTTACGTTTAACAATTGCCTGAATTTATCCGTCATAGTCCCGATGTCGTTTATCGGGACAAAGGAGGACGGCGACTTTCATTTAGCCCACGGCATAGTCCGGGGTCATTTTTTTGTCTCACACTACCCGGAATTTATTCGACGCAGTTCCGATACCGAAATGGGCAAAAAATTACTCGACTTTTGCCGGAAATTATGTATAATTCTCAATATCACTTAGTGGAGGTTCTGACAATGGTTAAATTGGCCGACAAGCCCCGCTGTTTTGGAAAAAAAGCGAGATGAGAAAATACCGTTTTAATAGAGTCGTTTTCTTCACAGCCATCTTCTTACTAATTGCGCTGTCGGCGGCCTCTCCCGCCAAAGCGGCCGAAGCGGGTAAAATCATCGCCTGGGG
>CAYSTP010000022.1:0-17628 GCA_964434085.1 uncultured Pirellulales bacterium | reverse complement strand
GGCATCCTGTGTGGTCGATTATCGTATTGGCGGCGGTGGGCGGGCTGGTCATAAATGGAGCCAGAAAAAGCAAAAGTAAAAAGTGAAAAGTAAAAAGTGAAAAACAAACGTCGAACATCGAACAATCAACGTAGAACTCGGAACGAAAGGATAAAGGAGACAAGACGTGGCGAAGAGTAGAAAGAGTTACAGATTAGCGGTGATACCGGGTGACGGGACGGGGCCTGAGGTAACGGCCGAGGCGGTGAAGGTGCTCAAAGCGGCGGCGAGTAAATTCGGGTTCAAGGTCGAGCTTACAGAATTCGATTTCGGCGGAGAACGCTATAAAAGAACAGGAGAAACTCTGCCGGACAGCGCCGTTGAAGAGCTGCGCAAGTTCGATTCGATACTGCTCGGTGCCATCGGACATCCGGACGTCAAGCCGGGTATCCTCGAAAAGGGAATACTCTTAAAGGCGCGGTTCGAGCTGGACCAATATATAAATCTTCGGCCTGTCAAACTGTATCCGGGAGTGCCGTGTCCGTTGAAGGACAAGGGCCCAAAGGAAATAGACTACGTGGTTGTGCGGGAAAACACAGGCGACCTTTATACGGGAACGGGCGGATTTACAATGAAGGGAACGCCGCAAGAGGTGGCGGTACAGTCGGCGGTATATACGAGGTTTCAGGTTGACCGGTGTCTGAAGTACGCGTTCGAATATGCAAAGAAGTACGGCAAAAAGGCACGCGGTGTCGGCAAGGAAAATACGCTTGCGCTTTGCGGCAAGACGAACGTGCTGACGTACGTTTATGATTTATGGGAGCGGGCTTTTCATGAGATGGGGCAGAAGGAGTACCCGGACATTCGGCGGGACTATTATCACGTTGACGCGACTTGTATGTGGATGGTCAAGAACCCGGAGTGGTTCGACGTGATTGTTACGGGTAATATGTTCGGTGACATTATCACGGACCTCGGTGCGATTACACAGGGAGGGATGGGGATAGCGGCAGGCGGTAATATCAACCCGCAAGGCGTCAGTATGTTCGAGCCGATTGGCGGAAGCGCACCGAAATATACGGGCAAGGGAGTAATAAATCCGTTAGCGGCAATATGCGCGATGCAAATGATGCTGCAAACATTAGGCGAGGAAAAGGCTGCCGTGAAAGTCGAAGAAGCGGTGAAATACATTACCGGCAACAAACTCAAGAGTATGCAGGCTGGGAGTATGGGATACGGCACGAGTGAAGTGGGAGATTTGGTTGCAGAGACCGTGCTAAAGTAAGATAAAATACGAATATCGAAATACGAAACGAATATGAAATAAGCACGAAACTCGAAATACGAAATACTCCACAGGACACCTTACGGTGGAAACAAATACGAATATCTAAATTCAAATGACCCAAATGCAAAGTTCGAAATCCCGATGTCTTTTATCGGGGTCGCCATTTGTTTTGAACATTTGAAAATTGTATTTTTGGATTTGTTTCGGATTTCGAGATTAGAATTTCGGATTTATATTGAGTTATGCCGGCGAATCTGACACCAGAGTATTTCAAGGCGGAACAGTGGTTCCGCAGTGCAACGACGAACGAGGAGAAAATTCTCGCGCTGGAGCAGATGCTTGCGGTGATACCGAAGCATAAAGGTACGGACCACATGCGGGCGGACCTGCGCCGCAAGCTGAGTAAGCTCAAAGAGGTCGGGTCTGCCAAAAGCGCGACAGCCAAATACGTTGATGTATTCCACGTCAAGCGCAGCGGGGCCGGGCAGATTGTATTGCTAGGGACGCCGAACTGCGGCAAGAGCACAATCGTAGCGTCGCTGACCAACGCGAAAGTCAACATTGCGGATTTTCCGTTTGCGACCGGAGTGCCGGTGCCGGGGATGATGCAATATGAGGATATTCAGATTCAGCTCGTGGATATGCCGCCGATTACGGCTGAGCACAGCGCGCCGGGACAGGTGGGGACGTATCGCAACTGTGACCTGATTGTGATGGTGGTTGATTTGTCACAAGACGTCGAAGAGCAGATGCCGGTGCTGCTGGATTTTCTGGAAACCAGGCGGCTGTTAATCGACGAGCAGACGCCGGCGCTGGATGAGACGGGAAATTTGCTCGGGAAAAAGGCATTCTGCGTATGCACTAAGAGCGATATTGCCGAAGATGGCGCGTTTGAAAAGGTGCAGAAGCTCTGCAAAGGCCGTTTTAATTGTATGAAGGTGTCTGCGGACGACCCGGAAGATATAAAGCGGCTGGCGGACGCTTTGTTCAGAGAGCTTGATATTATACGGATATACTCGAAGCCGCCGGGGCAGAAGCCGGACATGAAGGAGCCTTTTACGCTGCCGGCGGGCTCTACCGTGATGGATTTGGCGCGGGCGATACACCGTGATTTGGCTGAGAAGTTCAGATATGCAAGAATCTGGGGGACGGGTGTTTACGACGGGCAGAACTGCCAGCGGAATCACGTGCTCAACGACAAAGATGTAATCGAACTTCATTTTGGGTAATGGTCCGGCCTGTGGCAGTGTTCAAAACTAAAACCCCCACCTCGGGGGCGGGGGCTAAACCTGGAAAGAAATCCTTATGTTTGAACTGCTTTTGACGGCGGTTGGGTTTGCCTTTGTTATCAAGGGTGCTGATTTTCTTATCGAGGGGGCGTCGGCGCTAGCAAGAAGATTGAAGGTGTCCGACCTTGTAATCGGACTGACAGTCATTGCGTTCGGGACATCGCTGCCGGAACTGTTTGTCAACATAACGGCAAGCATCGAGGGACAAGGCGGTATTACGGTCGGTAATATCATCGGCAGCAACATCGCAAATATCCTTTTAATACTCGGCATATCGGCTGTTATTTTTCCTTTGGCGGTTACCCGCGGGACGGTCTGGAAAGAGATTCCTTTGAGTCTGTTAGCGGCGGCGCTGGTAATGCTGCTTTCGAATGACCGGGTAATAGACGCAGGCCCGTGGTCGGGGCTGGGGCGGATAGACGGATTGGTATTACTGAGCTTTTTTGTAGTCTTTATTTACTACATGTTCGGTATTGCCAAAAATACGGAAGGATTCGAAGAGCATCCGGCGAAAAAGGATTATCGAACTGCGGGTATAATTATCCGGCTTGTTCTGGGTTTTGTGGTTTTGATAGTGGGCAGCAGATGGGTGGTGGGCGGTGCGGTATTTATTGCCAAGATTCTTGGTGTGAGCCAATCCTTAATCGGGCTGACTATCGTGGCGGTCGGGACATCGCTGCCGGAGCTGGCGACTTCTGTGACGGCAGCTTACAGGAAAAATGCCGAAATCGCAGTGGGTACTGTTGTCGGGTCGAATATCTTCAACATATTTTTCATACTGGGTCTTAGCGCTATAATTCGCCCTGTGCCATTCAAGGCGGAATACAATATTGATACGGGTTTCCTGGTTTTGGCCAGTTTCATTCTTTTTGTGTGGATGTTCACGGGCAAGAGGAATAAGCTGGACCGGTGGGAGGCGGTTGTTTTTTTGATTATGTATTTTGGCTACATATCGTTTAAGATTATCTGGTCGATGAGAACAATCAGTTAGCCGGAGGCGATGTCGCCTATGATAAAGAACATCCTGCTTTCGTTCATACCTATATTCGTTGCGGTGGATGCCATCGGGGTCTTGCCGATTTTCGTATCGCTCACCGAGGGCATCGAGTTAAAGGCCAAGTCGAAGATTATAGCGCAGTCGATGCTGACGGCATCGGGCCTGGCCATCGGGTTTATACTGTTAGGCAAGGAAGTTTTTCGTCTGCTTGGCATTACGATTGAGGATTTCATGATAGCCGGGGGAGCGATTTTGTTTTGTCTTGCGATAACTGATATACTTAATCCGGTCAAGAAGCGGCGGATGCCGAGTGCGGACCTCGGTGCGGTGCCGTTAGGTACGCCGTTGATTGTCGGGCCTGCGGTTCTGACGACCTCGCTGGTAATAATATCGCATTACGGCTTCTGGCCCACGGTTATTTCTGTGCTGCTTAATATCCTGCTTGCGGGGTTGATTTTCAGGGCTTCATCGACTTTAATGAGATTTGTGGGTGAGGCCGGGACCAAGGCTTTATCGAAGATAATGAGTCTGCTGCTGGCGGCGATAGCGGTGATGCTGATAAAAAAAGGTCTGGGTGGGTTTATAAAATAGGTCTCTATCCAGCAGTAATTTTCCTGTTGCGGACGTGAGGATGGTTTTCAGGCGGATTGAAGAGGCAAGTGGTTACTGCGGCAAGTGCCTGAAGCAGTCGCCGGTGCGGCGGGTGAGGGTCAGACATGTCCCGCATCTGATACTGACATTGTTAACGGGATTGTGGGTGATAGTGTGGGTGATAGACGCAAGAAAGGTCAAAAAGACGAGTACGTGGCGGTGCATGAAGTGCGGGGCAGAAGTTTATAAGATTATGGCGCCGATTGATATTTGATTACGGCAGGCATAAAGGAGACTTGTTATGTTCAGGGCCAGTGTTATTTCAGCATGTGTCGGGGTAATTGTAATGTCGGCGTGCGGATTCGCAGCGGTGCAAAGAAATGATGAACGTGTCCAGAGATGCGATGTGACGATAGATGCAAACCAACGGGGCACGCCGATATCGAAATATATTTACGGTCAATTCATCGAACATTTAGGCAGGTGCGTGTACGGCGGCATCTGGGCCGAGATGCTCGAAGACCGAAAGTTCTACTTTACCATCAAGGCGAAATACAACCCGTACCGCGCAACCAGCGGTATCCCGAAGGACAGTCCATACGCGGTGGTCGGCGCATCGCCGTGGCAAATAACCGGCGAGGCCGATTCGGTGACTATGGTAACGCAAGAGCCGTTTGTGGGCAAGCATACGCCGCTTATCGAGAACGGCAGCGGGATTCGACAATTAGACCTGGGGCTTGTCAAAGATAAAAAATACGCTGGATACATATATCTCAAGGCCAAAGAGAAAAAAGCTGATGTAACGGTATCACTCCTATGGGGCGATAAAGACGAAGACCGAGACAGCGTTCAATTGAGCGCTGATGATAAGGAGTACAGCAAGTATCCATTCGAGTTTACGGCGGGCGCCGATACCAACGAGGGCAAGCTGGAAATCAAGGTTGCGGGCGGGGCGTGTCTGGTCGGGACGGTGTCTTTGATGCCGGCTGATAATATCGAGGGGATGCGGGCCGATACCATGGGGCTGCTTAAAGAGCTGAATGCAACGATGTATCGCTGGCCAGGCGGCAACTTCGTCAGCGGGTATGACTGGCGCGACGGGATTGGGCAGCGGGACCGTCGTCCGCCGCGAAAAAACCCGGCGTGGACAGGGGTCGAGCACAATGACTTTGGTTTTCACGAATTCATCCGGTTTTGCAGATTATTGGGAGCTGAGCCATTAGTTACGGTCAATACCGGTTTCGGGGACGCGTACTCGGCGGCGGCACAGGTGGAATACGCGAACGGCTCGACCGATACACTGATGGGGGCTTTGCGTGCGAAGAACGGCGACGCGAAACCTTTCGGCGTACGCTACTGGTGCGTCGGTAACGAAATGTGGGGAAATTGGCAGCTCGGGTATATGAAGCTGGAGCATTACGTACTCAAGCACAACTGGATTGTGGACAAGATGCGCGAGGTTGACCCGAATATCATTTCAATCGCTTCGGGAAACGCAGGCGCGTGGAGTGAAGGGCTGCTGAAGAACTGCGCGGACCATATCGATATGATTGGAGAACATTTTTATTGCAAGGAAAAGGAAAGCTTAGCTGGGCATACGGTGCAAATCGCCGGTGAAATCAGGAACAAGGTTAGATTCCAGCAGGGTCTGAATAAGAAACTGGCCAGCCTGAAAGACAAGGACATCAAAATTGCGATGACGGAATGGAATTACTGGTACGGCCCTTACCTGTACGGTGAGCTTGGGACGCGGTACTTCTTAAAAGATGCCCTGGGGATAGCCAGGGGTCTGCACGAATATTATCGCAATACGGATATGGTTTTCCTGGCCACTTACGCCCAGACGGTAAACGTCATCGGCGCTATCAAGACGACCAAGACAGCGGCGCAGTTCGCGACGACGGGATTGGTGTTGAAACTATACCGGAATGAGTTCGGGACGGTGCCGGTGGAGACAAGCGGCGAAACGGCAGGGCTTGACGTTTCGGCGGCGCTTACGCAGGACGGAAAGGCACTGACGGTTGCAGTCGTAAATTATACACAAGAGGATAAAGAATTGGTTATGGATTTGAAAGGCGCCCAGCTTAGCGGAGGCGGTATGCTGTATGTGATTTGTAATACGGACCCGCTCGCATATAATGAGCCGGGTAAGGAGCCCAACGTGAAGATTTCAACCAAACCTTTGACGGGCATACCAGAAGTGCTGAAAGTGCCTGCATTGAGTATTAATCTTTACAAACTTGAAACCAAAAATCAGGGGAAGATTTGAGTATGGAATGTAAGAAGCAACAGAACCTGAAGAATTGCAATTGTTCATATCCGGGCTGCAGCAAAAAGGGGATGTGCTGTGAGTGTCTGCAGTACCATCTTTCGAGCAGGGAGTTGCCGGGGTGTTGTTTTCCCGATGACGTAGAAAAGACGTTCGACCGCAGCTTCAAGGCGTTCGCCAGGGCGTGGAACTTGTAATCGCAATGCGTACTGCGTACAGCGTGAACGACGGAAGACAGAAGGCGGAAGACGAAATAACGAATGTCGAATATAGAATGTAGAACTATGAAATAAAAAGCAGAAGATCAGGGGATCAGGTAATCAGGATGTGATTACCAGGGCAACAGGACATCAGAAGACAGACGACGGATGACAGAGGACAGAGTGAATTTCGAATATCGAATGTAGAATATAGAACTATGAAATAAAAAAGCAGGATGTCAGGGGAACGGGAAATCAGAATGGAATTTACGATTAAAACCAACAATTTCGGACGAACCAGCACAAAAGTACCTCCTATTATTTTTGGCACAAGCTGTCTTGGAAATCTTTATCAGGCGCTAGCTTACGAAACAAAACTCGAAATTGTCTCTGAATGGTTTAAATATATCGAGCCGCCTGTTGTATTAGACACTGCTGGTAAGTATGGTGCCGGGTTAGCACTCGAAACGATAGGGAGAACATTAAGGGACCTCAATGTTTCTTCAGACAAGGTTTTAATAAGTAATAAACTTGGCTGGAAGAGAATTCCGTTAAAAGGGTCTGAGCCCACTTTTGAACCTGGAGCTTGGGTCGGGATAGAGAATGATGCGGAGCAGGCAATAAGCTATAACGGCATTCTGGGGTGTTTTGCACAAGGCAATAACCTTCTGGGTGAAAAATATAAAGTAGATATCGTCTCGGTTCACGACCCTGATGAATATATTGCTGATGCATCCGGCCCTGATGAACGCAGAAAAAGACATGCAGACATATTGCAAGCCTATATTGCCCTTTTGGAGTTAAAGTCTAAAGGAAAAGTTAAAGCTGTCGGTGTTGGAGCAAAGGACTGGGAAGTTATAAAGTGGTTATCAAAGGAAGTTGACCTTGATTGGGTAATGTTTGCATGCAGTCTAACTGTTTATACGCATCCAAATAAGTTGCTTGAGTTCATGGAAGAGTTAAAAAATCGTAATATTGCAATGGTAAATTCAGCAGTTTTCAATGCCGGCTTTTTGACCGGCGGGAACTACTTCAATTATAAAAAAGCAGACCCTGTGGCGGATAGTCATTTATTCAACTGGAGACACGAATTTTTTTCGGTTTGCAAACGATATAACGTTAAGCCGGCAGCCGCCTGTATACAGTTTGGTTTATCCGTTCCGGGCGTAGTTTCTGTTGCGCTGAATTCGAGTAAACCTTCACGAGTCAGAGACAATGTAAAGATGGTGGCAACAAATGTTCCAGCAGATTTCTGGGTTGAGATGAAAAAGCGGGGTTTGATTTCGAAAGATTATCCCTATCTTGGTTAATATAGAGAATAAGAATGCAAATTGATTCGCACCAACATTTTTGGATTTATAATACGAAGCAATATCAATGGATAGATGATTCAATGTCTAAATTGAGACGAAATTTTCTTCCGGCAGATTTAAAGCGTGTCCTTGATAAGAACGATTTCGATGGTAGTGTCGCTGTTCAGGCGAAGCAAAGTGTAGAAGAAACAAGATGGCTTCTAAAACTGGCAGATAAAAATGACTTCATTAAGGGGGTAGTGGGATGGCTCCCTTTTGTTGATGAAAATTTTGAAGTAGTGCTCGAAGAATTAATATCAAATAGCAAACTTAAAGGTGGTCGTCACGTTCTTCAGGATGAACCGGATGACCTTTTTATGCTAAGACAACCATTCATAAACAATATAGGTAAACTGAAAAAATACAATCTTACCTATGATATATTGATTTTTCCTCGACACATTAAATATGCTCGTGAACTTTTGCAAAAGTTTCCCGAGCAACGATTTGTTATTGACCATATTGCCAAGCCCCTTATCAAAAAATGTGAGATTGAGCCATGGAAAAGTGACATTTTCAAATTAGCTAAGTTTGACAATACCTACTGTAAGCTCAGTGGTATGGTTACAGAGGCGAACTTTCATAGTTGGAAGAAATCAGATTTTACCCCTTATATGGAAGTTGTGCTGAACGCCTTCGGTGATAAAAGAATTATGTTCGGAAGTGATTGGCCTGTTTGTACTGTTTGCGCCAGCTACGAGCAGGTGCTGGAAATAATAAAAGATTTTATCGGTAACCTCTCTATAGCCGAGCAAAACCGGATAATGGGTGGTAATGCAGTTGAATTTTATAACTTGGAAAGTATGACATGAAAGCGGCGAAAATATTAGAGCCCTACAGGGTTGATATTTGTGATATCGCTGAGCCTCAGGTAAAGAGAGAAGATGTACTAATCCGTGTTCAGAAACTTGGACTTTGTGGAAGTGACCTTACAACTTATAGGGGGTTAAACCCTATGGTAACTTATCCGCGAATTCCGGGCCATGAAATTGCCGGTGAAATTGTAGAAAAAGGTTCTGCTGTCTCATCAAAATTCCAACCAGGCCTGATGGTTGCAGTCTTGCCTTACACAACGTGCGGTAAATGTTCCTCCTGCAAAATCGGCAGAGTAAATTGTTGTCAGTTTAACCAGACTATGGGCGTTCAGCGTGATGGAGCTGCAACAGAATATATTGCTGTTCCCTATCAGAAAGTTTTTATTGCCGAAGGTCTCACTGATGAACAAATTGCGTGTGTTGAACCTTTAAGTGTGGGCTGGCACGCTTCAAACAGAGCCTGTATCACCACAGAAGATATCATTCTCGTTTTTGGCTGTGGAGTTATTGGTTTAGGGGCTATAGCGGCTTGTAGTTTCAAGAAATCGACTGTTATCGCGGTCGATATTGATAATGGCAAACTTGAAAAAGCAAAGCAATTCGGCGCAAAATATACACTTAACGCCAGATGTAAGAACTTTGAAGAAGAACTCAAACATATTACATCTGGTAACGGTCCTTCTGTCGTTATTGAAGCAGTTGGTTCACCGCGGACATTTACCAAAGCAGTCGATATAGTTTGTTTTGCGGGCAGGGTCGTTTATATAGGATATACTAAGGAAAAGGTTAAATATAACACAAAGCTTTTTGTAAGCAAAGAACTTGATATCAAGGGTTCACGCAATGCCTTGGACGAAGAACTGTTGGCAGTTATCGATATGCTTTCGGTGGGAAAGGTAGATGTATGTTCTCTAATCACACAGCGTTTTTCTATTGACCAATTAGATAAAGCCTTGAGCTTCTGGGACGCGAGCCCTGCCAAGGTAACAAAAATCATGATTTCATTTTAACGACTCAGTTTCGGGAGAAAGTTATGTTAAAAAATTGTACCGGGTATTATCTCGCCAGAACTTATGAAGATACTTATGGAAATGGGGCATGGCGATGAAATTCTCGCTTATACACGAAGAGACTATGGTATGATTATCGGGGTTGGATATATCGTCCTTCGGCTACGCTCAGGACAGGTGTAGAATTTCGAATTTAGAAGTGAAGACCCGGCTAAGCTGTGGCAAATAAGGTTCAGACCATCCGCTTTCGCTACGCCGCGACAAGCAGGGTATGGTAAATTCAGGTTTTTTGTGCCTCGAGCCAGGAGCGTCGTCGTGTGGCGCGCAGGCCTGAGACTACAGTGACAATCACAGTCAGGATATAAGTTAAAGTGGTAAACCACCAGCCCCAGGGGGCGTCGTGGACGTGGGCCATCTTGACCATTACGGTTCCAATCGCAAAGCTTTGGAGGCACATCTTGACTTTACCTGACATGGTGGCGGCGAAATTTACTCCGCGGGCCTCGGCGATGTGACGCAGGACAGTCACATACACTTCCCTCAGTATTATTATCACAGCAAAACCCCACTGAATTAGCCAAAGCTCCAAGCCTTTCAGATTGAAGAGAGTCGGCTGGTGTATAAGTGCGAAGCAGATAAAGGCACCGCAGACTAGGACCTTGTCGGCGAGCGGGTCGACCATTCGGCCGAACTTGCTGGTGACGCCGAGCCTGCGGGCGACGGCGCCGTCAACCAGGTCGGTCAAGCCTGCAATTACGAACAGCACAAAGGCGACATCGAGAAACAGCCAGCGACGGGCGTCGGCGACTCGCGGCGACCAGAAAACCATCACAAGGAAAATTACGGTCAGGACGAACCGGCCGCAGGTCAGTAAATTAGGCACCTGGTTGAGTATTCGCCTCAGCATAGTAAGTGAGTTTACTTCAGAGAAGCGTGTTCTGCCAAGTCTAAATTTGTTCCACGAGCAGGTCGTAGTCCTTTGTGCCGTTGACTTTTGTTTCTATGAAGTGCCCCGGTCGGACGGTGCAGCGATTCAATATACAGATGCCGTCGATTTCAGGGGCCTGGCCGTAGAAACGGGCGTGGGCGGTGCCGTCGGCTTCGAGAGAATCGACCAGACAAGTCAACTGCGTTCCGATTCGCTGTTCGTTTTTCTCAAATGCGATTTTCTGCTGGGTGAGCATCAGCTCATGCACCCGCTGGTCCTTTACGTCTTCAGGGACCTGGTTGGGCATGGCCGCGGCCGGTGTCCCGGATTCGCGGTAGTATTTGAAGCAGCCGAGGGCTTCAAATTTTACATCGCGGACGAAATCAAGAAGCTCCTGAAACCGGATATCGGTCTCGCCGGGAAAGCCAACAATAAGCGTGGTGCGCAGAATACAATCGGCAAAGGCCTGGCGGAGTTTGTCTATAGTGTCACAGATTCTTTTTTTAGTGTCCGGGCGGTGCATATCTTTGAGTATGCGGTTATTAATGTGCTGGATGGGAATGTCGAAGTAATGCACGACCTTGTCGGCGGCGGAAATAGTTTCGATTAGCTGGTCGGTGACGCCAAGTGGGTAAAGGTACAACAAACGAATCCAGGACAGGTGCGGCAGAGACTGAAGGTGGGAAAGCAAGCGGGCCAGGTCGTGCTTGATTTTCAGGTCACGTCCGTAAGATGTCGTGTCCTGGGCAATGATATTAAGCTCTATTACGCCGGAATCGATAAGCTCGCGGGCCTCGTCGAGAACTTGCTGAAGCGGCTTTGAGCGGAATCGGCCCCGGATGCCGGGTATGGTGCAGAATGAGCAGTTGTGGTCGCAGCCTTCGCTGATTCGCAGGTAAGCCCAGTGTGCAGGGCCGGTCCGCAATCTTACTCTGTCATTGGGGACATACAAATCGGTATGGCCGAGGTATGTGCCAGGCTTGTTAGATTTAAGAGTCCGGCTGATAACGGTGGTTATGTCATCACGCCGACCAAGGCCGACGAGGGCATCGATGTCAGGATATTCCGTGAGCAGCTCAGCACCCATGCGCTGAACAAGACAGCCGACAACAATGACCTTTTTGACCGGGCCGGTCCTTTTCCAGCTCAGGGCCTGGGCGATAGCTTCGAATGCCTCGAGTTTGGCAGGGGCAATAAAACCGCAGGTGTTTATGACAACGACGTCGGCATCCCGGGGGTTAGAGTTGATTAGATATCCGGCCTGTGCGATTTCGGCGAGCATGCGCTCTGAATCGACAACGTTTTTGGGGCAGCCGAGGCTGATGAAACCAATCCTTATCGAACTATCTTTGGGCCGTTTCATAAGACTAAGGTATCAGAGAGTAGCGTTAGAATCATCTTTTTTTGGCCTATTGCTGTAATTTAATTAAACAGGCTGTGCTCCAGCCGACGAAAGCGTTTGCCACGACGGGTAAAACTATACTTGGCCTGGGCTGTGTTTGACTGTATAATAGCCTGTCGAGCAGTATTTAATTAAAGCGCTTCAATTTTCGGAGGTAAATAGATGGCGGAGCTTAATCCTGACGATTTGAATCTGAACGAAGAGCAGCCGAAAAAAGACCTAAGTTCAATCCCATTCGACAATAGCGACGGGCCTGAGACGCAGATATCACACGCCCCGCTGAATCTGGGTGGCGGCGGTTCGGCGCCTGCGCCAGCGGCCAAGCCGACACCAAAGCCGGCACCAGCGCCGACGCCGGCAGCAGCGATGCCCAAGCCCGTGGTCAGGCAGCAGGCATCGGCGCCCTCGGCCGACAAGATTAGCGGGGTAAAGATATTCTTTACAAAGCTCCATGCAGGAGCAATGGACTTCTTAAGTGAGCAGATAGCAGAGTGGCTGGCAGCCAATCCGAATGTGGTCATAAAACGCACAAATGCAGTGGTTGGTGAGGTGGCGGCCAAGAAAACCGAGCCGAATCTTATTATCACCATCTGGTATTAACTCAAACTGAACGTTTTGTTCCAAAACGTTCAGTTTTCGCGTTGCTCGTGACTCGTGTCTTGCCGCTCGTCCTGTTGAAGCCGACTGCGTCGGCGCTTTATAAGTCTTTATTTCAAACAAGATTGGCTTTGAAAGGCTCTGTCGATGGCCAGACATACCAGATTAAAGGTACTTGCAGCTATGAAGGAGACAGGGGTGGTCCCTGTCTTTTACAACGGTGACTTTGAAGTCGCCAAAAACATTTTATGCGCATGTGCGGACGGTGGAGCACAGGTCGTGGAGTTCACCAATCGCGGCGACCGAGCTATCAATGTTTTTACAAAGCTGGCTGAGTTCCGAGACAATGAAAAGCCTGAGCTGATTCTCGGTGTCGGGTCAATCTGTGACGCGCCGACGGCGGCGATGTATATATCAGCGGGCGCTGATTTTGTGGTCGGGCCGCTGCTGGACGAAGATACGGCGGTACTGTGTAACAGCAGGAAGATTCCTTACAGTCCCGGTTGTGGTTCTGTTACTGAGATTCACAGAGCGCATAAACTGGGAGTCGATATATGCAAAATCTTTCCCGGCGGCGAGGTGGGCGGGCCGGGTTTTGTCAAGGCGGTCAGGGGGCCCTGCCCGTGGACAGAGATAATGCCGACCGGCGGTGTCGCACCGACAAAAGAAGGTCTCGGCGAATGGTTCGCTGCGGGCGCAGCGTGCGTCGGGATGGGCTCGAAGCTCATCACCAGGGAACTGGTTGCGGCGAAGGACTATGCTGGCATTACAAAAAAGGTCAAAGAGACTATCGAAATCATAAAGGAAATCCGGGCGGCACAGAGAGAATAGATAGTTAAGGGCCACAAGCCGACTTTTTGCTTGAACATCATGTCAATCTAAGTAGAATTTGCCTGTTTAATCGCCCGGTCAACCAGGGCGATTTGTTTTAAGGGCGATTAGCTCAGCCGGTAGAGCAGCTGACTCTTAATCAGCGGGTCACAGGTTCGATTCCTGTATCGCCCAGTCTTCGTTCGACGCTGTGCGGAGAACGAAGACTGTCTCGGCGCACGCCGCGAAGCCGGACATTGGTTATCTGATAGAGTGAGCGTCGAACTACGCCTTGGCAAGCCAGAAGAAAATTATGTTCTATTACGTATATATACTAAAAAGCCTGAAAAACAATAAACGTCATTATATCGGAATGACCACAAGGCTTCACGCTCGTCTCAAGAAACATAACTGCGGAGATTGTGCGTACACAGCAACTTTCCGGCCCTGGTAAGTTGAAACAGCAGTTGCTTTCAGGTCGAAAGATAAGGCATTAGCATTTGAAAAATACCTTAAATCACATGCAGGAAGAGCATTCGCAAAAAAACGTTTTTGACGGCCTTATATGCGGTAAGTAAAAACAGAAAGGATTTGATTTCTATCGATACCTGGCTTATATTCGAATGCGATTTCTGAAACAGTGGTTAGCAGTCAAAAAAAGGGGTTCCAAAATGATTAGAAAGAAGTATGTTGTTTTTGTCGGTATCATATGGCTGCTGGGTCTGTGCGGTTTTCTGTCCGCTGCGATTTCCGACAGCAAGGCTTTGCGCATGGATGAAATTGGATTGACAATAGAGACGCAGGCTAGGCTGACCCGCCTTGAAATCTGGAATGAGCATACTATTCGTGTTCTCCACTCACCAACGAAGGAATTGCCCAAAAATTCAAGCTTCACCGTTATTGCCAGGCCGCAGAAGGTCAAGTGGCAGTATCAGGACAACGACGATTATGTAATGATGAGGACTGCGAAACTTCAGGTACGCGTAGACAAAGCGACCGGGCGAGTCTGCTTTATGGACGGAAACGGTGAAACGATTCTGGCCGAGGCTGTTAACGGAACGTCCTTTGAATCTGCAACGGTCGGCGGTGCCGCGACATATCGCGTAAAGCAGCAATTCGAGTTCGACCCGCAGGAGGCCTACTATGGTCTGGGTCAGCATCAGCAGGGAGTTATGAATTACGCAGGGACGAACGTGCACCTGCAGCAGAAAAACATGGAGGTCGCCGTACCGGTGCTGCTTTCATCCAAGGGTTATGCCGTTCTGTGGGACAATCCCGCTGTAACTAATGTGAACTTAGGCGCCGGCCCAAAGGAAATCATTCCGTCGGAGCGTCTTTATAATGAACAGGGCAAGGGAGGCGGTTTGACTGCACGCTATTACAAGGGAGAGAATTTCGAGGAGCTTATCAAGACACGAATCGATTCGCAGGTGAATTTCGACTGGAGCCAGACGCCGCCTTCGGGCGTGCCGCACGACCATTACAGTGTACGCTGGACAGGTTTCATCGAGACGCAAGAAGCGGGGCAATACACTATTTTCGCATCGACAGACGACGGTGTGCGTGTGTGGATTGACGACAAGCAGGTAATCAACCACTGGACAGCACATGCCGTGGAGACCTTCCAGGCCAAGTTTAATTTCGCTGCAAAGAGCAAACACAGTATACGTGTTGAATTTTTCCAGAGCGAAGGCGGTGCGGAGGCGTATTTGGAGTGGCAAATGCCGGTGGTGAAACCTGCCGTTATCTGGTCCTCTGAAGCCGGCAGTGCGGTGGATTATTATGTGATGTACGGCCCCCGGTGTGACCAGGCGATATCCGCATATCGTCAATTGACCGGAGCCGTTCCGATGTTTGCCAAATGGACGTGGGGATTCTGGCAGTGCAAGGAACGCTATCAGAGCCAGAAGGAACTGCTGAATATCGTTGCCGAATATCGCAAGCGAAATATCCCGCTGGACGGCATCATTCAGGACTGGCAATACTGGCAAAGCGGCCAGTGGGGTTCACACGAGTTCGATTCGAGGCGTTACCCAGACCCCGCCGCGATGGTGAAAGCCGTCCATAACGCCAACGCACATATTATTGTTTCCGTCTGGCCGCGATTCGATCTGGAAACAACTCATCTTGCCGAACTGGAAAAGGCCGGCGCAATTTATCCGCCTGTTTATAACAACGTTTATCCCAAAGGTCAAGGCAAGTGGTACGACCCTTTCAGTTCCGAGGGACGCCGTCTCTACTGGAAGCAGATGAACTCAAAACTCGGTTCACTCGGTTTTGACGGGTGGTGGTTAGACGCGTGCGAGGCTGAACTGGGCGGCGGATGGGGACAGATGCGCGACCTGAAAACAGCAGCCGGCCCCGGTGCTATTTTGTATAACGCTTAC
The DNA here is from genome assembly GCA_964434085.1 of uncultured Pirellulales bacterium. GTDB lineage: Bacteria > Planctomycetota > Phycisphaerae > Sedimentisphaerales > Anaerobacaceae > JBBABK01. The sequence continues at coordinate 1,714 of CAYSTP010000022.1, read as the reverse complement.
CCTCTGATGCACACCACAGGAATCTATCAGGGCCAGCGCGCCGATATTCCCCAAAAGCGTGTCTTTATCCTTGCACGTTCGGCTTATGCCGGCCAGCAGCGCAATGCCGTTGTGACATGGTCGGGAGATGTTAAAGGCACATGGGATGTATTCGCAGCTCAGATCCCGGCAGGGCTTAATTTCAGTGCAAGCGGTATCCCGTACTGGAATACCGATATAGGCGGATTCTTCGGCGGCGACCCGGCCGATGCTAAATATGCCGAGTTATTTACGCGATGGTTCCAGTTCGGGACGTTTTGCCCGATGTTCCGGGTGCACGGCACCGGTAAAGCCAAGGAAATGTGGCGCTTCGACGAAGCGACACAGAAAATCCTGGTTAATTACGACCAATTACGTTACCACCTGCTGCCTTACATATATTCCGTGGCGTGGCGGGTCACCAATAGCGATTACACAATGATGCGGCCGCTTGTTATGGACTTTCAAAGCGACGGTCAGGTGTATAAGATTTCCGACCAGTATATGTTCGGTCCGGCAATAATGGTCAACCCCGTAACTAAGGCCGGGGTACAAAACCGCAACGTTTATCTGCCCGCGGGCCCGGTCTGGTATGATTTCTGGACCGGCCAATCTCACAGCGGAGGAAAGACTATCGAGACAACAGCCCCGATTGAAACTTTGCCGCTGTTTATCAGGGCCGGTTCAATTATTCCTTACGGTCCGACGGTTCAGTATGCCGATGAGAAACCGGCTGACCCAATCGAACTGCGTATTTATCCCGGCGCCGACGGTCAGTTTACACTGTATGAGGATGAAGGGGACAATTACAACTACGAAAAAGGTGTTTATGCCGAGATACCCATACGCTGGGACGAGACGGCGCGGGAGTTGACGATTGGCGAGCGCAAAGGGAAATTTCCAGGCATGGTAAATGAACGAACCTTCCGGATAGTCCTTGTCAGTCCCGCTGCCGGAATTGGTATCAAACCGACAGAAAAGGTTAATGCGGAAGCGCACTATACCGGTCAGACTGTGAAGATAAAGTTATAAATGGTCAACGGGGGGCGCGGCGTTCTCTTAATGCAGCTTTTTCCCTCCTGACAGCCGCTACAGCTGGTATATCAAGAGAGCATCTTCGCCTTCGGGGTCGATTATTCGATGAACGGGCCGGCCGAGATGAAACTCGCCCGGCCGGACTATAAGAAATATCGGGCCCCGCGGCGAGCTTTGCTGCAAGGCATACAAGGCCGGTAAGACCGAATTATCGTAAACAAAGTACATTTTCCCATAACGGTAACAATAGTCATACTCACCGATAGTCTCGAACCGGCGCGGGTCCTTAAACCATTGTTTGGGGTTATAGCCAAGCGTCACCAAGCTAATAATGTAAGGCATATTCGTCCGGTCGGTGGTGCAGAAAACGGCTTCGGCCTTATCGAAACGGGGTTGGAGCCATCGGCAGGCTTCAACCAGGTCGGTATGATAGAGATAATAAATCTCAGGGGTCCGGTTGTATTCGACATAGAAACGGTGGAAGTAGCGAACATTCAGAACAACTGCGACAGTAACCAGGGCTGCCGCGGCGGCCACAGCCAGACTGCGTTTAAACTTCCACAGCCACCGTGTGCCGATGACGGCGCCTGCGGCAGCCAACAGAACCAGGCCGCACAGGCCCGGCGCACTGCGAAGCGCGTGCATACCCCCCACCGTACGG
>CAYSTP010000021.1:10378-18379 GCA_964434085.1 uncultured Pirellulales bacterium | reverse complement strand
AGCTAAGTCGGGAAAGGATAACCGCTGAAAGCATCTAAGCGGGAAGCCCCCTCCGAGATTAGGATTCCATGCGGTCTTCGGACCGCAGTAGGGCCCTGAGAGACTATCAGGTTGATAGGCTGGATGTGTAAGTCCGGAAACGGATTGAGCTTACCAGTACTAACGCCCAAATACTTGACCATATCAATCATTGGTTGCCATAAAGACCGTTGCTCGGGTCTCCGCCATCAGGCGTCCTGAGGAGTGACTCGTCGCTCGATTTACGGGCCGCGGGTGACCGGCGACGAGTGACGGAATAAGGCTCTTATGGAAAAAGTGCAGACACATAAGTTTTTGAAATCCTAAATACGAAATTCGAAACACGAAACAATACCAAAATTCGAATGTTCGAATTTTCAAAACGGTTTTTGTTTATTTGAATTTCGGTCATTTGGATTTGTTTAGGGTTTCGATATTAGGATTTAGAATTTATCAGGTCTTTGGCCTGATACACGAACTTCCTGGTGACTATACTGACGGGGAAACGCCTGAACCCATTCCGAACTCAGAAGCTAAGCCCGCCGGGCCGATGGTAGTCTTAAATGGCGAGAGTAGGTCATTGCCAGGAATTATGAGCCCCGCTTTGGAGACAGAGCGGGGCTTTCCTTTTATATGCGAAGCTTGTTTGAGGCGTTTCTTGACTTATGGGGTCTATTGTTATAGACTATGAGATAAGGCATCGGGAATTTTGAAAATTAGAAATAGTGAAACAAAAGGACAATAAAATGAACAAGACATATACGGCTATAACTAAACAGGATAATGGATGGTGGATAGGGTGGATAGAAGAAGTACCAGGCGTAAACTGCCAGGAACGTACGCACGAAGAGCTGCTTGAAAGTTTAAAGGTGACATTGAAAGAGGCCTTACAGTTCAATCGGCAGGATGCTATATCTGCTGTGGGAACGGATTTTCGTGAAGAGCAGATAGCTATATGAAGAGGAAGGACCTGCTTAAATATCTTCGCTCGCAAGGCTGCGAGTTTATCAGAGAAGGAGGGCGACATTCTTGGTGGCATAATCCGTCATTAAACAGAAGGTCTGCGGTTCCCAGACACAATGAAATAAGAGATATACTGGCAAAGAAGATATGCAAAGACCTTGGGATACCGCCGATGAAATGATTTCTCGGAGGCTAAGGCCGTGCGGCCGATGGTGAAAAAATAGCGTATAGGGTATAGCGTACAGCGTATAGAAAGAATATATAAAGGCCGAGTCTCGATGAATCGAGGTCGGCCTTTTGGTTTGCGTATTATTTTGGACGCTGTTTTTTTAGACGGTCCTTGGGACTCCTGACGGAGGATAACGGGATTTACAGGACTCATAGCCCGCTTTGGAAACAAGGCGGGGCTTTGGTTTTGCTCGAGTTTTATTTGACACAGATTAACACGAGACTTACACTGATTTTATAGAAATTAGGGAAATAGCAGATAACTTATAGTATTTTTTGCAAATTGCTCATTGGACGAAATAAAGAGGCGTCTGCGCTATCTATAATGGTTTTTGCAGGTGTTCTGTCTGCATCCGATCCAGTAAATAAAATGAACGGGTAGAACTTATTAAACAAATAATGTGTAGGAGTCTAATTATGAAAAAGGCAGCGTGGTTGGTCTTTTTGGTTGTAGCCGTCCTGACATCTGTTTTATTCCTGTTGCATACGGATGTTGCTGTTGCAGAAGATGAAGATGTAGCTCTATATGGGCGAGACATAAACACGGAGATACCTCTGGAAAAAGCCATAGCCGCCTTCAATGCAAAATATCCGGACGCTAATCCTTTGACATCGGATGAAGTCATCGCGGCAATCCGGAGCTGGGACCGTACGGAAATGCCGGTGAGCGATGGGGTTCTGGCAATCTATCAAAGGGTTGTTAAAGAACGGATCTTGCCCAAGGGAATGTATTTATCCAGAATCGGCATTTTTCAGGACTTTAATTATAGATACGAGGTTGATTGGAAGGACTTGACATTGACGTCGCTTCCTCCGGGGACAAAAGATCCGGTAATCGGCTTTGGATACAACTATAGAATTCGAGCTAGGTTTATTTCCTCGCGGCCCTTGACAGAAGAGGAAAAAAAAGAAGCCAAAGAAGATGAAATTCAAATGAGGGCAGCGGAAGGCAAGTAGGCCGGGAGATCGCGAAAGCCTCCTGTTGTTGAGCACGTTCAGGCCGATGGTAGCCCCACAAGAAAATCAAAAATTAAAGTGCAAAGTGTAAAATTACACATCAAAATCCAAATATGAGATTGCTTCCCTTCGGCTGCGCTCAGAATGACAAATAAGGAAAGAAACCCTCGACGATGCCGAGGGCTAACAACCCCCAAGATAAACTTGGGGGCTAACCCTTACTCAAAAACGGTTATCGCCGGTTTTGTATTGCGTATATAATTTTCTAAGGGATTTTTTTGCCGGTTACTGGTTGTTCGCCTCTCGGGCTGGTAAACTGCCCCGATAGAGAACCGTCCTGTAACTTACCTTTGAAGTCCATCTGGAAGGTACGGTCGCCGAAGCCCATATCGATACCAAATGTCACCTGGTCACCTTCAAGTTTTAGGTTTTTGACAGGGACCTGGCCGCCGAATGATTCATATCTGCCGGTCAAATCGGGATAGATTTTCAATATTTGTGTACGTGTCCCGCGCTCGGAGGTGGTCGTCAACTCCCAGTTTCCGATAAGAGCTGCGCCGATTCGGGCGCCGGTAACTTCCCACTGGCCCATTTCGTTCTTCATCTGTCCTTTTATCTTATCGCCTTCGATAGTGCCTTCGAACGGCGTATCAAACTCAAAAACCATATTAGGGTCCGGGCCGGTCATTTTAACATGTCGATTGAATGTCAGCTTGCCGTCGTGAAATTTGACGTCCGAGATTACTTGTTCTCCCGGCTCTTTGGTCCATTGTCCTGTAAGTGTGCCGTCGGCGTTTTGCGATATTGTCAGTATTGCGTTGATGTCCCTGTCGCCAAGGGCGATTTTCATGTTCCACTGGCCGAGAGCAGGACACATTGGTTTGGGGCGGGTACAGACAACGTTGTATTCACCCCTGTCGCTTGTCATTTTACCAGTGAGCTTATCGTTTTTCAGGATTGCCTCGAAATTTGATGTGAACTGTCGTTCGCCTCTGCCGACTGTCCGTGTAAACGTGAGCTTGCCGTCCTGGAAGTTGACATCAGCGAGTTCATCCGAACCCCACTTTGCAGAGAGTGAGCCATCGGGTTGTTTGGAGATGGACAGGTCGGCGAATGCTTCGCGGCCGTCGAAGTCCATCCTGGCTTCCCACAGGCCCGTTATATCATCAGCAGCCCATAGAAGTGGCGCCTGGGCCAGTAAAAACAGCCATACGAGGATAACAGAAGTACCGGTTGTTTTGTTGGCGAAAATGTTTTTCATGATAAGACTCCTAATAAGTGCCGGGATTGCTGAATAGTCGGATTAAGACCGAACCTTGGTAAAAGAATACCACAGGAGAACACAGAAAGCAATATTTTTAATCAGACGACACGTTTAAAAAAACCCGTGCGGCCGATGGCGGATAGCAGCGTTTAGGGTTTAGGGGATAGGGGACAAGAGAACGGATGGCAGAGGACGGACGATAGAAAACAGAGTCGTCGACGACTGCTGGACATCCTCGATTCTCGAAGTAGATACCTGCGTGTGCAGGTATGACAATACGCGGCCGTGCCGGCCGCGGCTAAACAGGGGTAAAGGGCCCCAGCCAAAGAGCCGGAGAGAGATTCTGCGGTGTGAAAACTTCCGCATTCGCGGTAAACACACATATGAAAACGGCAATGAAATACCCGAAATGCCTTCTCATAATAGACTCTTACCTAATAGGGGGCATCGAATCAGTCAGATGGTTCGAGCCAGTCTCGCAGGAATATACCAAGGTCTTCGAGATTGACTTGGCCGTCACAGGTAGTATCTGCTCCGTCACAGAAGTAATCCGGCCCGGAGCAGTCTGTCCTTTTCCACTGGGCGGCGAAAGCTGCAAAGTCGATCATATTATTTGCAGCAGGGTATGGCTGGTCGTCATTTCTTTTTTCATAGAGGTAGTCTTTTGTGAAGCAGCCCATTTCGCCGTCTCCACACCGTAGAGTCCAGTCGTCCCAGAACATTGGCGGGCCCCAGTTGTAGCTTGCGACCCATGCAGTGCTGCTGATTCCGTGTAGTTCGAGGAATTCTGTTAGCGGCTGGCCGTAATTGGTGATGGTTCCGTTTAAGAGCCAGTCTTCGCCCATACTCATGCTGAATCCCCACTCGGTCATTATAACCGGGTGAACAGCGGCACAGGCTGTAATGCTGTCGGTGTACCAGGTGTTGCCGGAGAGCCAGTGGCCTGGGTAGATGTGCGAGACGTAGGCAATATTGGTTCCGGAAACAGGATACGTCGCAGCGGGGCCGATGATTTGTGACCAGCTTGGTCCCGCAACGAGAATGATATTGACGGGTGCACTGGCTCTGACGATGTTTGTCCAGGTCTGCATGTCGTCGCGTGTCGCCAGCCAGCGGTCTGTGTCGGAGGCTCCGGGATTGATAGGTTCATTAAATAATTCAAAGATAACGTGAGAATCCGCGGCGAACCTTGGGGCCATATACTGCCAGAACTCGGTTGTCTGCTGGACTTTGTCCCAGGTGTTGTCGATGTAGTGCCAGTCGATAATGACGTAGAGGTCTTTCCATTTGCAGTAATCGACAATGGGACGCAGATAATCGTTATAAAAGGTGTCGTCGTTCGGGTCGAATCGATGGGGCCATGACGGATTTGTATCAGGCGGTGCTATAGGGATTCTGATGACTTTGGGATAGAAGCCCGGCGAGCTGCCCTGTGAATCGGTTTTGTCTGTAAGGCGGTCTATCATAGCGTATGCGCCGCCATGCCATTCATAGAGGAAGCCCAGGTCTATCAGCGAAACGCCTCTCAGGATAACGACATTTCCATCGGGGTCTTTAATCTTATTGGCGTCAACGTGCAGCCATGGCGTGGCGGCGAGCGCGGTGGAAAGAATAAGCACAAAAGTCAGGAAAACTGTGATGAGCGTTTTCCTGATGCCATCTGTATTTGGATTCACCACATGACCTCCAAAGTTATCAGGATGCACTACACTATCAGATTATCATAATTGACTCGTTTTTTCAAGTGTAGAACCAGAGCAACAGTGCGGTGTAACGTTTTTCTTAGACGTTCATACCTGCCAAATGGTATGATAAATGATGTCGGAAAGGGTATTTATAATTGAAGTGTGGTTCTGGATGTGATTGTTAAAGAAATTCCCTGTGGCACAAATTGGTCATGTCATTGGTATTGACAAAGGGATTTATTTTTGCTAAAATGTTACTTCGTTAGGGTGGTTTTTGTATAACCACACGGGGGCCGAAATTTTACGACATTATCGGATGGGGGTTTTATTCCTTGAGCAAACGGCTGATTCGCTCATCGAGCATCGTGCTTTTGGTCTTTTTATTTTTGTGCGCGGTATCTACAGCCAGGCCGGTAAGACAGTCCCGTGCACGGCGTGCAGCGGCAGGGTTTCTCGATTTAGAAAGACATAGAAAGCACAAATGCGCGCAAAGAGCTGAGCGGGCATCAAGGCAGGCCAGGCGTGCACGGCCCATAAATAGGACGCAGCGAAACGTAAAAACAATTTTCGGCGAGGATGATACCGAGCCGCTGGTATATATCATAGAGCTGGAACCGGAAGGTTTTATTGTCGTTTCAGCTGATGATTCAATTGGGCCTATAGTCGCTTATTCAAACAAGGGCAAATTCCCAACACTGGACAGCGAAGACAATGTTCCTTTGAAGATGCTGCGCCGTGATATAAAGAGCCGTCTCGAAATGATGAGGTCATCGCAGGGGCCTGTAGAAGCACTTGCCATAGCTAACATCGAGCAGTGGGACCTTCTCGAATACAGCGACGATGCCATACTGGAGCAGGTCGCGGCAGAGACCTACAAGCAATGGCCCCAGGGTGATGACGATGGCTGGCTGGATACGGCTTGGCACCAGGGCGGCAAGTACGGCGGCAGCATTTATAACGCAAGCTGTCCGCCCGACCCGGTTACTCCATCGAACAAGTGCGTGGCAGGGTGTGTGGCAATCGCTATGGCACAGGTGGTAAACTATTTTGAGTACCCATCGACTATAGTGTTCTCCGACAGTGACAACTACCTTTCGCATAACGAGCTGCACGAGCCTGAGCGTTTGATATGGATAGACCTGAATCCGGACGGCCAAAACGAATTTCCGTCTGTCTTTCAATATGAGTATGACCCGAGCATGTGGTACATCAACTACAATGAAAACGGCGTGCAGCCTTCGGACCAGACCATATCGGATTTGATATTCGGCTGCGGCGTCCTTACAGAGATGGACTACTCTGATGAGGGGTCGGGGACGAGCTCGACCAGTATAGCTACAGCTTTGATAGACGGCCTCGGTTATGCTTCTGCCGATATAATGGAACCGGATATCGACAGTGAGTTCTATGATGTCCTGCGTTCCAATATGAAAAACGGTCAGCCTGCTATTGTCTCTGTCAGGGTTGACGACTCAACGGTAGGCCATGCGATTGTGTGTGACGGTTATCGTGACAACGGTATGTACCATCTCAATTATGGCTGGGGCTCAGAAGACCCCTGTGAGATTAGCCGGATGTGGTACTGTCTGCCCGGCGAATTGCCCGCCGGCTACAACACCATAAAGCGCAGTATTGTCAACATCTATCCTGACGGTTCGACGGCGGGGTCGTTGTGCTCGGAGAGCCTTGTTGATTTTGCACGTTTCGCAAGACAGTGGCAGCAAGTCGGCTTTCCGCTTGAAGCCGACTTGAGCGGCGACGAGGACGTTGACTATGAAGACCTTGAACTGTTCAGCGAGCAATGGCTCGAGCCGTGCTTCATTCTCAATTAACCTTCTTAGAATTTTTGTTCTTCAAAACCCAGCCCATCACTGCACTATACTGCAAAGATTCGATAATCGCTAAGGTAGTACATCTGGAAAACTGCTTGAGGTGTTTGGCTGAGGCGGTTAGAATGCCCGGTTCCTGTGGACAATCTCTGGTAAAAAGGATTGAGAGAAAGGTAGTGTCGATGAGGACGGCGTTTTTATTTCCGGGACAGGGAGCGCAGTATGTCGGGATGGGTCGGGATATTGTACAGGTATATCCGGAGGCGGCGGCGGTCTTTGAAAAGGCGAACGGTATAGTTGGGTTTGATTTGCAGGCGGTCTGTTTCGAGGGACCCGCCAAAAAGCTCAACAGTACAGCGGTTTCTCAGCCTGCGATATTTACGGTGTCGGCGGCGATTTTTGAGGTGATGAGGTCCCGGCCTGTTACGGTGGATATGGTTCCGGCGGCGATGGCGGGGCTGAGTATGGGTGAATATGCGGCGCTGTACGCGGCTGGGCTGGTTAGCTTCGAGGATGGATTAAAATTAGTGCAGCGGCGTGGCGAGGCGATGCAGGCTGCATCGGAGATGAGTGAGGGAGGAATGCTGTGTCTGATTGGGCTGGATAATAAAAGCGTGCAGGATTTATGTCGTGAGGCCGGTGAAGGTGACCTGTTGGTCGGTGTGAATTTCAACTGTCCGGGTCAGATTGTAATCAGCGGGACGAAGGCGGCGTGTGCGCGGGCTGAGGAGCTTGCTGCGAAGTACGGCGCGATAAAAGCTGTTCCGCTTTCGGTGGCCGGTGCGTTTCATACCGAAATGGTGACAAGTGCGGCCGAAGAATTAGGGCGGGCACTGGCCAGGGCGCGGATTGCCCAGCCGCAGGACGTAAATATAATTGCAAATATCAACGCCGAGTATTACAAAAGCGCAGAAGAAATAATCGAAGGGCTCAAAAAGCAGTTGACGCACCCGATTCTGTGGCAGAAGTGCATGGAGCGGCTGATAGCCGACGGAATCGAGATGTTTTATGAGATTGGGCCGGGCAAGGTTCTGATGGGGCTTATGAAAAGGATTGA
>CAYSTP010000021.1:0-10278 GCA_964434085.1 uncultured Pirellulales bacterium | reverse complement strand
GATGTTGGAGAAAAGACTGGCGGTGGTTACCGGTGCGGCACGCGGGATCGGCAGGTGTGTGGTGATGCGGCTGCTGGAGCAGGGACGGATTGTCGCTGCGATAGATTTGCTCGAAGAGCAGCTCAAGGAACTGGAGGCCCAGGTCAAACAGGCAGGGCACAGTGTAATTATACGCTGCTGTGATATTACCGACACACAGAAGTTTACAAAGGTACTCGATGATTTAGCAGAGCAGCACAACGGCATCGGTATATTGGTCAATAACGCCGGCATCACCCGCGATAATCTTCTGCTGCGGATGAGCGACGAGGAGTTCGATAAGGTCATAGCGGTTAATCTGCGTGCGGCATTCGTTGCAACAAGACTTGCAGCCAAATATATGGTGCGAAATAAGTGGGGCAGGATTATATCACTCAGCAGCGTATCAGGTGTGATAGGCAACGCCGGACAGGTCAACTACTCGGCGAGCAAGGCCGGGCTTATCGGGATGACCAAGACGGTTGCGAGGGAGCTGGCGCGTAAAAATGTGACGGCGAACTGCGTGGCGCCGGGATTTATCGAGACCGAGATGACGGCGGTTCTGCCGGAGCAGGTCAAAGAGGCGGCCAGGCAGATTATACCGCTGCGGCGGATGGGTAGTGCCGACGACGTGGCCCACGCGATTGCATTTCTGGCAAGCGACGAGGCAGGCTATATCACCGGCCAGGTGCTGTGTGTGGACGGCGGAATGGCAATGTAATCAAAGGAGCACAAGCGCACAAGAACATAAGTTCATAGGGCAAAAAGAGATAGCAGACGGCAGATAGCAGACAATATAAAACGGGGGCAAAGATTTTTCAATGGTTGTTGTGGGGGATGGTCGATAAGGGTATAATACACGACTTATAGAAATGATTGTATTAAAACAGTGTTGAGGCGGCAAAGCAGCACTGATAAAAATCAGGTATATGGCATATCGTTACGGTCATTTCTTTTATCGGGTAAGCGCCTGTTTGACAGCAGCTTGTGTTACGCAGGCGTTGACGGATTGGCTGACAAAGCCTATCGGTAATTAATGAATACTAATGAGAAAGAGAGATAAAAAGAGCAGCAGGGAGCTTGGTCTTGAGGTGGCTGCGATATGCGGTCGGCACTTTTTTAAGACCGAACACCTTCATTACGGGCTCTGGACAAACGGTCTGGATATTGACCTGGCTAACCTGCATACAGCGCAGGAGAGATACACGCAGTACCTGCTGGAGCATATACCCCAGGGCGTCAAGACAGTTCTGGACGTCGGATGCGGGACGGGCAAGAATGCACGACGGCTGCTCGATATGGGTTATACGGTGGATTGTGTTTCGCCGAGCTTGTTTTTGAGTGAGTGGACCAGCGGGTTGCTCGGTGAGGCGGGCACTGTGTTTACGTGCAAGTACGAACAGCTCCAGACAGAGCGAAGGTACGATTGCATTCTGTTCAGCGAGAGCTTTCAGTACGTGAACCTCGAAAAAGCGATTGAGCAGACGGCCGGGCTGCTAAATGAGGGCGGATACCTGTTCATATGCGATGTCTTCAAAAAGGACGTGGAAGGAAAAAGCGGCATAGGCGGGGGGCACAATATCAATAAGTTCTTCGAGTGTGTGGAAGGTGCGGGTTTTGAAAAAATTGCAGATGAGGATATCACGGACGAGACGGCGCCGACTATCGAAATTCTCGATGATGCTATGAAGAATGTGGCCGTGCCCGCACTGGATTCCAGCCTTGAGTTTCTGCGTGGGCGACATCCGGTGATGACGAAGCTTTTGTACTGGGGATACAAAAAGAAACTGTCAAAGGTGCGTGACAAATACATGAACGGGCGACGGACGAGCGACGACTTCAGGAAATACAAGACGTACAGGCTGTTTTTGTATAAAAAGTGATTTACCCACGTAGTACTTTGACACAAATCCTTAAAGCAGTCACAATTTTTCGGGACTGCACAGATTTTCTTTATGAGTGGCAGCTCGTCCGCAGGATTTACAAAAGGATTCAGGCTTACAGGCCGGCGACCTGTATTTGCGGCTGCCCTGGGCCTGGTATCCCATGTTTCCGAGATAACACAGGTTAATCTGTTGCCAGTCATCCGGTAGTTTCGGCCTTTTCATTGGAAGTCCCTTTCAACAGAGGGCCGTTATTTTTCTATGGTCTATATAAAGCCTATACAGAGCGATGGTGGTTTGGTTCAGCGGGGCAGGGGGAAAAAATATAAAATCAAAAAGTTTAGTTGGTTAAACAAGGCGGCGGAGGATTTCGATGCCTTTTTGGATTTTTTCGTCGGTAGTTGCATAGCTGATTCTAAAGTGGGTATCCTTTTCGCTGAAGACGCCGCCGGGGATGATGAGCAGGTTGTTTTTGATGGCCTTTTCCACGAATGCGGTGGCGTTTGAATCGGGCGCCTTTACAAAGGCGTAAAATGCGCCGGAGGGTCTGGGTATTTCAAATTTATCCTTGAGGCCTTCGTAAATAAGGTCACGTTTTTTGCGGTACTGGTCCACGTATTGTGTGACATCGAAATCAAGGGCCGCTGCCGCGGCCTTCTGGAATGGGCTCGGCGCGCAGACGAAGGTGTACTGCTGGATTTTTGTCATCTGTTCGAGCACGGGTTTGAGCGATTCGCCGACGGCGGCGTATGCGAGCCGCCAGCCGGTCATTGCATAGGTTTTGCTGAAGCCCTTGAGCAGTATTGTTTTTTCATAGTATTTTGCGATTGATTCCGCCGGGCCGTCGTACGAGAACTTGTCGTAAATATCGTCGCTTAGTACGACGAGGTCATATTTGCGTGCGATGTCCGCGACGGCTTTTAGCTGTTCGACGGAGTAAACCATTCCGGTCGGGTTGCACGGTGAGTTGACAATGATGAGCTTCGTTTTTTCGGTGACGGCGGTTTCAACCTTTTCGGGATGCAGATTGAAATCGGGATAGGTATTGATATAGACGCATTTTCCGCCGAGCATGTTTATAATGTGCTTGTAAATGACAAAGTACGGGTCGGGTATGATTACCTCATCGCCGGGATTTATCAAGGCCAGGAAAGTAAGTAACAGTCCGCCGCTGACACCGCTTGCTACGAGGACGCCGGGGTCCGACCAGCCGATTTCCTTGGTGACATGTGCAGCGATTTTCTCTTTTAAATCGGCGTCTCCGGCGGTCTGGGAATATTTGTTGAATCCGCTGCGGATTGCATCGATGGCGGCCTCTTTCAACGGCTGGGGGACGTCAAAGTCGGGCTGGCCGATGGAGAAGTTTATCGGGTTTTTCATATCGGCAGCGAGTGCGAATACCTTGCGGATTCCGCTTGCGTCGATTAAAGTGGTTCTGTCTGCAATAATATTTCTCATCGGATACATCTCCTGTGTGATTTTCAGGTTATTGTTTCGGCCCGGCGGCAACCGATAGTCCGGATTAGTATAATGGGCACAAGGCAAATATCAAATGCTAATCATCGGCGGATGGAGCGTCGGTGACTTTTGGCGAGATTAGTGGTATAAGATATGGTTATGAGGCTTCAGTTTATAGTTTGCAGGGTGATGCGGAGAGAGGCCTATTTCTGTGCGGCCCGGTCGCCCAATGAGGTGGATGTAATTCTGCTTGCACAGGGGCTTCACAATGAGCCTGATAAGCTGCGTGCCGAGGTCCAGGCGGCGCTCAATAGAACGCAGGATTTGCAGGGGCACTCGTATGATGCTTCACTGCTGGGCTATGGTTTGTGCAGTAACGGCATCGCGGGATTGTCGGCGAAGATTCCAATAGTGGTGCCGCGGGGACATGACTGTATAACTCTGCTTTTAGGGTCGAAGGAGAAATATAAAGAATATTTCGAATCGCATCGGGGGGTCTATTGGTACAGCAGCGGGTGGATAGAGACCGATACGATGCCGGGCAGGGAAAGGTACGAAAGAACGCTGGTTGAGTATGAACAGAAGTACGGCAAAGAGAACATGCAGTACCTGATGGAGCAGCAGCAGAAGTGGATGGCCGAATATAACTGGGCGACATACATCGACTGGGGCTTTGCAAACGCAGAAAAAGAAAAGAAGTTTACACAACAGTGTGCGGATTTTCTCGGCTGGCAGTATGACGAGATTAAGGGAGATTCGGGATTGATGCAAAGGCTTCTCGATGGTCAATGGAACGAAAGGGAGTTTCTTGTAGTCAAGCCTGGTGAAAAGATTGAAGCAGCGGTGGATGAAGAAGGGATTATTGGCTGCCGGGGCGGAGATTGAGAGTTGGAACAGATAGGGTTGTTTACGATTGTCGTAATAGCGGTGGGACTGGCGATGGACGCCTTTGCGGTGGCGATTGTCGAAGGAGGGACGTATAAGAAGCTTCATCTTATTCATGCGTTCCGAGTGGCGGCGCTGTTCGGATTGTTTCAGGCGTTTATGCCGGTAGTCGGGTACTTCTGCGGCGTCGGCGTGAGGGATTTTATAGAGGGGTATGACCACTGGGCGGCGTTTGGTCTTTTAAGTGCAATCGGCGCCAGGATGCTCTATGAATCGTTCAGGATAAAAGAAAAAGGAAATGAAAAAAGTTCGTCCGGTGTTGCGATGCTGCTTGTTCTTTCGGTGGCGACGAGTATAGATGCGCTGGCGGTGGGAGTGACGTTATCGCTGGTGGCTGGCTCGATAGCGGCTGCAGCGGTGATTATCGGCGTGGTTACCTTTGTGCTTTCCTACACCGGCGTTTACATAGGGCAGAGGTTCGGGCATTTCTTCGAAAGCAGGATTGAAGCGGCAGGGGGACTGGTGCTGATAGCGATAGGCCTGAAAATCCTGCTGGGGCATTTGTACGGCTAAGGCGTAATAAAAGGGTAAAAACAGGGTTTTGAGAGGGAATTTTTATGAAAAAATGTTCTTTTTTTACCAAACTTGTTGTTGATTTTGTTTGAAGGTATGGTAAAATCCCGTTTATGGCACTTGGTAATATAATACGAAAAAAGCGTGAAGAATTGAAGCTGACGCTGGATGAAGTCAGCCGACGGGTTGGTTTCAGCAAGCCTTATCTATCGACGGTCGAGACGGGCAAGGTTAATAATCCGCCGAGTGATGAGCTGTTGCGCGGTCTTGAGCAGGTGCTCGGTTTCGAGCCGGGTCTGCTTCTGCATATAGCGCACGTTGAGCGGCTGCCGTCTGATATTCGCCAGGAGTACGAATCGGCGGAGGCGGAAAACAAAAGGCTCCGCAGTATTATCAGACAGCTCATAGGCAAGTCGGGTGGCAAGGCAAAGGTGAACAAATTGCTGAAGGCCAAAAAGGTGAATGTCGAGCAGGTGTCCGAATCCATTTCGCCGGGCCGTCTTGTTCCTGTTATCAATAAGGTTGCGGCGGGTTATCCGAGTGATTTCGACGATTTGGATTATCCGGTTGGTATAGCCGATGATTACGTGCGCTGCCCCGACATTCACGACCCGAATGCTTTTGCGGTTCGCGTGGTAGGTGACTCGATGGAGCCGAAGTACACCGAGGGTGACATCGTCGTATTTTCTCCGGCGGCTGACGTTCGCAGTGGAGACGACTGTTTTGTTCGGTTCAGCGCGCCGCATGAGACGACGTTCAAGCGAGTATTTTTCGAGGAAAACGACCAGATTCGATTACAGCCGAGAAACGAAAACTATGCGCCGATGATAGTTAAAGGCAAGCGGGTCAGCGGACTGTATCGGGCGGTAATCAAATACGAGAGATTGTGAGACACCTCCGGGAAGTTGTGCGGGGCGTGAACGGCGTTTACGGATTTCGGGGGCACCATTTTACGCCTGTGGTGCTAAGGAGTTGCCGACCGAGATTCGCTTTAATGGGGGCAGGTACTCATTTGTCCGTGAGCTTAAGCACGATTTTTTTTGAGAAGCTGCGGCGGTCGTTTAAGCGATTTCTGCGCAAAAGGAGTTATTTGTTTCGTGAGAAGAAAGCCGATTGAGATTCAGCCTGTGTTTTGCCCTGCGACAGCGAGGACGAGTGCGTAAACATTTTCAGCGCCGGCCTGCTTTAAGGTTCTTGCACACTCGTTAAGGGTTGCGCCGGTAGTCTTGATGTCATCAACTAAACAGATACTTTTAGCGGCGAAGTCGTGTCCTTTTCTTACTGCAAATGCGTCCGCGACGTTTCGTGCTCTTGCGGCAGGGGTTGTCATATCCGGCTGAGCGGCGGTGTTACGTGTTCGGACCAAATCGGTATTCAGTTTTGTGTCTGCGGTGCACAGTTGCCCGGCGATGAGCAGGGCCTGATTATAGCCTCTTTTAAGACGCCTTTTCCAGTGAAGCGGTACCGGGACGAGATAATCGAATTTGTCGCCGAAGCCGCTGTTGTGCAAAGCTGTATCAGCGAGCCTGCCGAGTGTAGGGGCAAGCTCGGAGCGTGAATTTTTAAAGGCGAGGAGCATACTTCTTAAGGTTTTGTCGTATATTCCGCATCCTGCAAGTGCGTCGAAGTAAAAATCCTGTCCCTGACAGGCGGGGCAGGTGTCATTTATCAGGGCGACGGTGGAGATAGTTCGGCCGCAGCGGCGGCAGTAGGAATCTGTGGTACACGCGAGCAGTTCACCCCAGCAGTCGTTGCAGAGCTTATCGTCGTTATCTGCAATTGCCGCACGGCAGTTGATACAGACGGCCGGCCACAGCAGGTGGTTAATGCTGTTTGCAAAAAGCTTAAGGCTCCTTTTTGATTTTGCGGCCTCCATAGGGTCAATTATACAGACCGGTGGACAGTTGAGCTAATCTAATTCCAGGGCTTGAACAGGGTGTTATCTTCGGGGCCGAACCAGCCGATTTTGAATTTTTCGGTTTGATGCTTTGCCTCCTGCGGGAAATCGAGTTTCTCGGCGCTTACGTGGCCGTCGCACCAGACTACGTTTGTTTTGCCAAGGTGGCGAAAATGGATAGAAGGCCGGACACCCGGCATTTCCTGAATTCCATTACCAAAGTTAAAAACAAACAAAGGCGGCTCACAGAAAGAATACTCGATAATGTAAGAGGGCGGAAGACCTTGTGCAAATGCAGTGTCGGTAAACATGATTTTTTCGGTGGGTCGCCTGATTTCGGTAGCTTTCATACTGCCACGCATAGCTTTGTCACCGAGGCCGTACTGATAGGTGCGCGAACCAACACCGACGCAGTTATAACCGTATCCGCCGCAGCCGGCTTCGAACGCATTTTCTTTGCCGTCTTTTACAAATGGTACAATAGCTGGGCACTCTTTGATTTCACCGTTGTTGATGTATTTACTTAATGGGCCTTTGGTCGGATTGAAGGTATTTTTATTGGGGTCAGAAGAGACACCATCGCTCTGGCGAGCTCCATGCCAGCGATGCATACCGCCCCATTGGCTTACTTTACCATTATCCAGAACAAACATGTCACGTGCAGCGAGTACATAGAAATCTTCATTGGCCATCGTATAGATTGTATTGGCTATATATAACTGTTGGATGTTGTTGCGACACACGCTTGCGCGGCATTGGTTTTGGGCCCGGGAAAATACGGGCATAAGAATAGCCATAAGCAATGCAATGATTGAAATAACGACGAGAAGCTCAATCAAAGTAAAAGCATTATATTTCGATTGTCGATTTTTCACTAATCTAACTACGATTAATATTGAGAGTTCAGAACCCATCCTCGCGCAATTTCAGCGTAGTCGAACAAATCGATTTTGTGGTCGACAGCAAAATCGGCTGCGGGATTGAAACATGGGTCGGGCCATTCGGTCAGCCATGCTTTTGTAAAAAGTTCTATGTCGTAATAATCTATTTCGTTGTCGCCATTGATGTCACCGACAGGCCGGACATCGGCAACGGCGTCAATTTCAGGTGATGATTCACCTAAAATACCTTCCTCTCCTATCATTTCATGAACAGGATTAGTAATCCTGATATATTTGAATGAGACTAAATTTGCCGGTTGCCACGTGTCAGGATTGACGGCCCAGTCGATATCAAAGGCATCGCCGCCGCACGTGCCGGGCAAAATACCGACGGTAAACGGGTCGTCGGGAACGGTGTAGAACAGTTCAGGCGGCATATTCGGGCAGTCGCCAAATCCATCATTTATGTCATCTACATTTAAATCCCCAAGTTTAAGAGTAGGCGAATATTCAGCATAACCCCAGAATCCTTCAAGGTTGTCATTATAGGGATCAGGATCTTCAATATTTGGATTAACAAGGAGCCATATACAGTAAGGTGGATCACCACCTACACATTGAAAATTTGGGAAAATCTCAAAAGCCGATGTTTCATATGTAACAGGCCATGAATCATTAAAGTCAGGATAACCATATACGTTAGGATCATTTATGTCCCATATTATAGTTCTAAAGGTGTTTGGGTCATCCAAGTTACTTCCAGGTATGAGGTACCAGATTTCACAGGGGTCATCTCCGGGGATATTGTTGTCATTTAGTTCGGGCATAATCTCGATAGTTGCCGGTTCGCTCCAGCGATAGTTTGGGTATCCCGCATAGTACCAGGCATTGCTAAATACAATAGCGTCAAGGCCCATTGGGTTAGCAGGGTTGTTTTCAACATTATGGTCAAAGGACAAAACTATCTTTCCGCCGAAGCCGCCTAAAGTTACAATATCTCTATTGCTAGCATTCATATATCCTGCACCGGTTGGTGATCCAAGTGCCCTGTAAGCTTTGTTAAAAGATTGATTATTGACGAACTGGCCGGGAGCGGGCAGATAGTTAGGTTCATTAACGCCGTTAAGGCTTATATTTATTACTTCAGTTGCAAACGGATTAAAATCTGCCATTGTGATAGTATTAATCAAAAATACGATAAGTTGTAATAGATATATTTTATTTCTTTTATTTTTCATTATTAAACCTCCTAAATGAAGTTACCTGAAGAGTGGACGGGACAGATTACTCTGCCCCATCCGCTCATCTAACCGTTGAAATTCACAGTTGCTATATCAGCTTTTCACGCACGCCTTCTCCGAAGCCATAAACCTGCAAAACTAAGCAGGATGATTGTTGCCGGTTCGGGAATAGTTATTTGCTGGATAGTGCTGTAATAATTGCCCCAGTCGGTATCGACAGCATAAAGATAGTCGCCGTCGAGCAGGAATTTTCCGATACTGCCGTAGGCGATTTCATCGATGAGAGACTGTGCGTCGATATCGTATTGCGACAAAGTTGCACCGTAACCGGTCGTAACATAAAAATTTCCACTTTGGTCGAATGCCATGTAACGGGCCTGGATGTCTAATGCTACTTCAGCATCGGTTGCATCGAGCCCGCCTGCGGCGAGCTGGCCGGGGGTGAACTTCAGAATTGCCGGGTCCCTCTCCAGAAAGATGCCCTGGTCGGCATAGTAAAGATTGCCGGCGCTGTCGAATGTCAGTCCTCCCGAGTAGCCGCCGATGTCGGCGACGAGGCTCGTTGCGCCCGTGTTCCAATCATAGGTGAAGATTTTTGTTCCAAGAGCGTCGGGGTTGGCGACAATGAAACAATCACCCTGAGAATTTACGGCGGCGTCGTATATACCGTCTTTATTCAACTGGTTTACATAGGTGCCGTTTTCGTCGATATAGCCCATCTTGTATGGATAGGGGGAATCAAGACTTGTACCAAAGGCGGTATAGGTCAGTCCTTCGTGGCGAAGGACAATGACATTCTCGATATTGTCGGCGATTGTTCCTACTGTTGCCACAGATTTATCGGTTAGCTCGATTGTTTTGATGGCGGTATAGTGTCCGAAGTATAGTTTGCCTTCATCGAGGTCAAGACCTCCCATTGTGGTATATGTTCCGTATGAGCTGTAGAGCTCGGTGGAGGCGTAGCCGTTGGTTGAGAATACGGCAAAACAGTTTGTATTTGTAAGAATTAACATAGTTAAAAGCGCAGGAATTCTCCTGCTTCTCATCACTTTCTCCGAAGCCATTATCACTCTCCTCTTTCTTTTTTATTAACTCACAGGCTGGTTGAAAGCCTGTTGAGTTATTGGCTAACGATTTTTGTGTTGCAGATACTTCTACTGTCTCTGTTTCAAAGCAGGTTGTCTGGTATGATAATCTCCTTTCGGTCGGCTCACGGCCCTTTACGCGAGGGTCCGAGCGGTTAATAAAAAAAGCCGCCGTTCCCGCAAATGGAACGACGGCTGATAATTCTGCCAAGTACGGACCGTAGGCTGAAAAGCCAGATAAGGTCCGGTGAACGGCGTTCCGTATCGCGAGAACACTAAGTATTCACTCTCAGGCTGCAGGCAAGGTTTTCTGACTTGCGACATACCTCGAGGCCCCTTCCCGCCTTGCTAACCGGC
>CAYSTP010000020.1:0-18675 GCA_964434085.1 uncultured Pirellulales bacterium | reverse complement strand
CCAGGCGGGCCTGGGGGCTAACCGGGCTAAAATTTTTTAAAAATTTTTTATTTTTCCCGTTTTTTGTGCGGGGATTTGTTGACAAGCCTCTTTTTTCGGCATATATTGCGGGTTTTTCAGCCGTAGCGAGCACTGCAATAGTAGGCTGTGCGAAGACGAGTTGGGCTGTGGCACATCATTTTTGATGGTCCGTCCAAAGGATTCCTTACGGAGGGACGGTTGAAAACGCAGATAGGATGCACCAGGGCCGGACGCTGCTCTGGGAGGGTCCGGCAATCGACCCGAATCTTGTTAAGGAAGGCGCAAAAGGCCGGCTAAAACGCTCCCGCTGGGCCCAATTAAGGCCGGCCAAAGAATGCCTTTCCTGCCAAAACTGTTAAGCAGATATTTAATTGCCGTGCGAAGGCTGTATCTGTATAGCCTGGATATGGCTTTGTCGTGTTTATAAGTTGTTAGTTTATAGAAGGTTGTGGATTTCGGCAAGGCGGCCGGCGGCGGTTGGCCTTGCCTGGTATAAAAGAGAACCCTCCGCTGCAAGCGGCGGGGCCGAATGAGGCCCCTCGGCACAGGTCCGGGGGCTAAGCGGCGGTTGCGAGGAAGCTATGGCGACGGCAGAGACTGAAAGAATAAGGATAAGGATGGAAGCGTATGACCATCGTGCGCTGGACGCGTCGGCGAAGGAGATAGTTGACGCGGCCCGTCGGACGAACGCGCGGGTCAGCGGGCCGGTGCCGCTTCCGACACGAATCGAGAGATATACGGTCCTGCGCAGTCCGCATATCGATAAGAAGTCCCGTGAGCAGTTCGAGCTTCGCAGCCATAAAAGACTCATAGATATACACGAACCAAACGCCCGCACGGTGGAGGTGTTGAATCGCCTGGTAGTACCTGCGGGTGTTTTTGTAAAGATAAAGGCGTGAAATAAGAGCATAAGGGCACAAGAGAGATAAGCGGTTATGGCGATGCTGTTAGGTAAAAAGGTTGGTATAACGCAGGTGTTCGACGAGCATGGCAGGCTTCTGCCGGTGACGGTGATTCAGGCCGGTCCGTGTGCGGTCGTGCAGGTAAAGACGGTCGAAACAGATGGGTACAATGCCGTGCAGTTAGGATTCGATGATGTCAGGCCTGCACAGGCAAAAAAGCCGCAGATAGGACATTCGGCAAAGGCGAATACAGTGCCGAAGAGGTTCGTGCGTGAGATGCGATTGGGTAAAGAGGCCCAGTGCGAGTACCAACCGGGCGATACTGTTACGGTTTCGGTTTTTAATGAGGTCAAGGACGTTGATGTGACAGGGACGAGTAAGGGCAAGGGCTTTGCGGGTGTGATGAAGCGATACGGATTCGGGGGCATGCCGGGTTCGCATGGTACGGAGCGGATGCACCGTCATGGGGGGTCTATAGCGAGCCACGGCAGCGACAGAGGGCACGGCGGTAATCTGAAAAAGGGTAAACGCATGAGCGGGCATATGGGGCATGAAAAGGTTACGACTAAGAACCACAGTGTGGTTTCAATAGACGAAGATAAGAATCTGATAGTAGTGGAGGGTTCGGTTCCGGGGCCCGCGGGCGGGTATGTAGTAGTGCGAAGCAGCCAGAAGGGATAAAGACGGACGACAGATGACGGAAGACGGAAGACAGACGACAGTAGTTGGTTGAAATTACAAATGATAAGAGTAGCGGTTTATAACAGGCAGGGCAAGGAAGTCGAGACGCTGAAGGTGGACGAGGCAGTCCTGGGCGGGAAGGTCCGCTATCCGCTTTTGAAGCAGGCGGTTGTGATGTATCATGCAAATAAGCGCGTCGGTACGGCGGCGACGAAGGGCCGCAGTATGGTTGAAGGCTCCGGCAGGAAGCTGTTCAGGCAAAAAGGGACGGGCAACGCCCGCGTTGGGAATATCCGGACGGGCAAACGTGTCGGCGGTGGTGCGACATTTGCAAAGGTTGCCAGAGACTTCAGTCAGCGGATGCCGAAGAGACAAAGACGGCTGGCCCGTGATTCGGCGATTCTGGGCAAGCTGCAGAGCGATAATGTTGTGGTAGTCGATGAGCTGGGATTTGCCAAGCCGCGGACAAGAGAATTTGTGGAGGTCCTGGGGAATTTGAAGATTGACCGAAGCTGCTTGGTGACAATTGCGGCTGACGACGAGAACGTTTATAAGTCGGCCAGAAATATACCGAAGATTGACGTGATAGCGGTCGGTCAGCTTAACGCGGGTGATATCTGCAATCATAAGAAGCTGCTTTTTACTAAGGATGCGTTCTTGTCGGTGACAGAGAAGAAATGATGCTCGATACTAGATGCTGGATACTAGATGCTGGATACTAGATGCTGGATGCTGGATGCTAGATACTCGATTCTCGATGCTGGATGCTGGATACTTGATGCAAGGTAAAGATGTTGGGTTGTTATGGAAGATTATAAGGTAATAATTCGGCCTTTGGTTACCGAGCAGGGGATGCACTTTGCCAATACTCGCGGCGCGTACTCGTTCGAGGTGGCCGGCGGCGTTAATAAGGTTCAAATAAAGAAGGCTATCGAGAATCTGTATAACGTCAGGGTTCGCAAAGTATGTACGGCCAACCGCAAAGGTAAGCTTCGTCGAAAAGGCAGAAACATCGGACACACGCCTGACTGGAAGAAGACGGTAGTTTATCTTAAGGGTGACGACCACATTGACCTGTTTTAGCCGTTTGGAGTGGTGTAGTTATGGGTATCAGGATATATAGACCGACGAGTGCAGGTCGCAGGAACGCATCGGTAAACGACTATTCTGAGCTGACGACGACCCGGCCGGAAAAGTCGCTTTGCAGGCGTATAAAGAAGACCGGCGGGCGGAATCATTCCGGCGAGACGACGGTGAGGTTCCGCGGCGGCGGCGCGCGGCGGATTTACCGGCTGATTGACTTTAAGCGCGACAAGGATGGTATTGCCGGCAGGATTGCGACGGTTGAATATGACCCGAATCGCAACTGTTTTGTTTCCTTAGTGAATTATATTGACGGCGAGAAGCGGTATATTCTGGCTCCGCTGGGTATCAAGGTCGGCCAAATGATAGAGAGCGGTGACGCGGTTGAGCCGAAAGTCGGCAACGCGATGCGACTGTCGGCGATGCCGGCGGGGATGGAGATTCATAATATAGAGATGACGGCGGGCCAGGGCGGCAAGATGGTTCGCGGGGCGGGCGGAGCGGCGAAGATAGTTGCCAAAGAGGGCGACTGGGTGACGGTAGTATTACCGAGCGGCGAGATGCGTATGGTCCGCAAGGAATGCCGGGCGACAATCGGCAGGCTGAGTAATCCGGATTATCAGAACGTAGAGATTGGCAAGGCCGGACGCAAGCGTCATATGGGCAGACGTCCTCACGTGCGCGGCAAGGCGCAGAACCCCGTATCGCATCCGATGGGGGGCGGTGAGGGCAGGAGCAACGGCGGGCGTCATCCGTGCTCGCCGACGGGCGTGCTGGCCAAGGGCGGCAAGACACGAGGGCCGAGGAAGGTCAGTAATAAGCGAATTATTCGCAGGAGAAAGAATAAGAGACAAGGGCAGTTGGTGCTCTAATTTTGAATTCTTAATTGTGAATTTATAGTTAGTGGACTGTTTGAACAGATAGGCGGGCTAATGGGTAGATCGCTGAAAAAAGGGCCGTTCGTTGATGAAAAACTCTTCGCCAAGGTAGCGAAGCGTCAAGCTGAAGGCTCT
This sequence comes from uncultured Pirellulales bacterium, assembly GCA_964434085.1. Lineage (GTDB taxonomy): Bacteria > Planctomycetota > Phycisphaerae > Sedimentisphaerales > Anaerobacaceae > JBBABK01. The sequence goes on along the minus strand of CAYSTP010000020.1, from coordinate 14,975 downwards.
CATGAGCCTATTAAGACGTGGTCGCGCAGGTGCACGATTGTACCTGAGTTCGTAGGCTATACATTTATGGTCCATAACGGCAAGATGTTCCATAAGGTGTTTGTTACTGAGGACATGGTCGGGCACAAGCTTGGTGAATTTTCGCCGACGCGGACGTTCAGGGGCCATTCGAGTAAGAAGATTGTGACATAGTGGTTGAGTTTCTATAAAGATATTCGGCGATGCTTAGTACGAAAAAATTCAGGGAGACCTGCGATAGAAATAAGGTTGAGATTGAGCAACTGGCAGGGCAGATTGTGCGTGGCGGTCTGAACCGCAGGCAGGCGGTATCTGCTATCAGGAACTGGCAGAAGGGTTTGCTAAGGCCGATACCCCGTCGCGGTGACGTGCAGCGACTTGCTTCGGCCCTGTCGGTTGAAGAGAACCAGATTACGGACTGGCGGTCGTCGTACAAGTATGCGCCGATATCGCCGAGGAAGGCCCGTTTGGTCTCTGCGCTGATAGTCGGGCGGAGCGTTCAGGATGCGATGGATATCCTGAAGTTTACGCGCAAGCGGGCGGCGTCGATGGTTGATAAGGTTCTCAAATGCGCGGTGGCGGACGCCGACGAGCGGCAGGCAGACGTTGACAATCTTTATGTAAGTGAGGCACGGGTTGATGATGCCGGGATTCGGGTCGGAACGAAACGATGGATTCCGAAAGACCGAGGGCGGGCTCACCCGATTGCGAAGAAGGGCTGTCATATATATGTAACGGTGACGCAAGCGTGAAAAGACAGACGACGGACGACAGACGGCAGATGACGGAAGACAGAGGACAGAAAGAATAGTATGGGTCAGAAGACATCACCAATAGGATTCAGGACGGGCATCAGGCTCGGCTGGCAGAGCACGTGGTATGCACCGAAGGCGAGTTACGGCGAGTTTCTGGTCGAGGACCAGAAGATACGCAGATATGTGGACAACAAGTATAACCGTTCGATGCCGAAAGGTGCGGTGGCAAAGGTCGAGATTATCCGCACGAGCAATGAAGTGAAGGTGACGCTTCACAGTGCGCGGCCTGGCGTGGTGATTGGACCGCGAGGGGGAGAGGTTGACAAACTTCGTGAGGAGCTGGAGGCTTTAACAGGACGTAAGGTCATTGTGAACGTGGTAGAGATAAAAGAACCGGAGCTCAGCGCGGTACTGGTTGGCGAGTCGATAGCGGAGCAGTTGGGTAAGCGTGCATCTTTTCGCAGGACGATGAAACAGCACTGCGAGGCGGCGATGAACTCAGGAGCGAAGGGAGTCAAAATTATATGCAGCGGCCGATTAGCGGGCTCGGAGATGGCCAGGCAGGAGACTCAGAAGATGGGTAGTATTCCGCTGCATACACTGGATGCCGACGTTGATTACGCGGTTGCGACGGCGCGTACGACGTACGGGGCTATCGGCGTGAAGGTGTGGATATACAAGGGCAAGTTCGGCGAACAGGTTGAGACCAGACCAAGTCACAGGCGCAGGCCCAGCCGTGGGCCGAGCGCGTCCGGCCGTGGTGCGGGTAAAGGTCGCGGCCCAAGCCGTAAACGTGGTAAAGCGGCAGGCAGTGCAGCAGCGGCTAAGTCACCTGAGCCGGCAAGTAAGGCGTCGCCGAGCGAACCGGAAGAACAGGGCGGCGAAAAGGCCGAGAGTTGAATTTGGCTTGAGGGTTTTTAGATATGGCATTGATGCCGAAAAGAGTTAAGTACCGCAAGAGTCAGCGCGACAGGATGAAAGGCAAGGCGTCGCGGACGAATTACGTGGCGTTCGGCGAGTACGGTCTGCAGGCGTTGGAGCAGAGCTGGATAAGCGGTCGTCAGATTGAGGCGGGTCGAGTTGCGGCGACTCACTTTCTTCATCGTGAAGGCAAGGTGTATATCCGTATATTCCCGCACAAGCCGGTAAGCGCCAAGCCGCTGGAGACACGAATGGGCAAGGGTAAAGGTGAGCCGGCATTCTGGGTGGCCCGGGTGAAGTCCGGGACGATGATGTTCGAGATTGGCGGGGTGGACGAGAACGTTGCCAAGCAGGCACTTGCCAGAGTGGCTCACAAGATGCCCATCAGGTGCAGATTTGTAAGGCGCAGACATACGTTGTGATTGGTGAGTGGTTAAATGGTTAAATGGTGATTGAACGGCTTGACAGGCATAGGATGTTTTGATGAAAGCTCAGGTTTATAGAGAGATGAGTACAGATGAGCTGCAGAGCAAGCTGGATGATTTGCAGAAGCATCTGTTTGAGATGCACTGCCAGGCGGTGACGGAGAAGCTGGAGAACTGCAAGGCGGTGATAAACGCGCGTCGTGAGATAGCGCGGGTCAAAACAGTTATTCGTGAAAGACAATAGTTATTGGCTCGCAAGTGACCGAGGAAAGATAAGGTGCAAGAGCGTAAGATAAAAAGTCTGACGGGCTTAGTGGTGAGCCGAAGCGGCGATAAGAGCGTGAAGGTGGCGATAGATTACAAAATCAGGCACCCGAAGTACGGCAAGTATGTGAGGCGAAGAACGAAGCTAGGTGTGCATGACGAGCGTAATCAGTGCGGTGTAGGCGACCTTGTCGAGATTACACAGTGCAGGCCTATCAGCAAGAGCAAGAGTCACAGGCTTATCAGGGTCCTGGTAAAGGCTGAGGAAAAGTAGGTATTTTTCGCGGACAGTTTGAAGGTGACATCGCGGTGATACAGCAGGAGACAATGTTGGATATAACCGACAACAGCGGAGTGAAGTCCGCGTTGTGTATAAAGGTGCTCAAAAGGGGCGGCACGCGACAGGGCAAGATGCGAAGGCCGACGGCGGGCATCGGTGATATTGTCTGTGTAGCAATAAAGAAATCGCTGCCGACCTGCCAGTTGGATGACAAGAAGGTTCACAAGTGCGTGATTGTCAGGACAAAAAACCCGGTGAAAAGGGCGGACGGCAGCTATGTTCGTTTCGACAGCAACGCAGCGGTGATGATAGATAACGACGGCAATCCAATCGGGACTCGTATTTTCGGAGCGGTCGCACGTGAGCTGCGTGAGAAGAACTATATGAAGATTATTTCTCTGGCGAGCGAAGTTGTATAGAGACGGACGACGGACGACAGACGGCGGAATGAAAGAAGATATATGGCGTTGCACGTGAAAAAAGGTGATACGGTTGAGATTATTACCGGCGACCATAAGGGCGCGACGGGTCGTGTTCTGCGGGTAATACGGGACAAGAACAAGGTTGTGGTACAAGGGCATAACCTGGCGCATAAGCATGTGCGTCCTTCGCGGCGCAACCCGCAGGGCGGTCGGATAACGGTTGAGCAGCCGATTGATATCAGTAATGTTCTCGTGGTCAGCCCGAAGAGCAATAAGGGTATGCGGGTCCGCTATCAGGTGGAATCGAACGGAGTCAAGAAACGGGTGGCGCTGGACGGGACAGAGATAAGTGTGATTAAGAGAGCCAAGGCTTAGAGCAAGTTGAAAGCTGATATATGGCGCGTTTGAAAGATTTGTATAAGTCGAAGATTATTAATGAACTGAAGCAGCAGTTCGGTTACACGAATCCGATGGCGGTTCCCAGGATATCCAAAATCATCGTATCCATGGGTGTGGGCAAGGCGACGCAGGACAAGAAGTTCATGGAGGGGGCAAAGAAGGATTTGACGATGATAGCCGGACAGGTCCCGGTAGTATGCAAGGCGAAAAAGAGCGTCTCGAACTTTAAGGTCCGTCAGGGTAACGAGACGGGTCTTAAGGTGACGCTTCGAGGTGTCCGGATGTACGAATTTATGGACCGGTTAGTGAGCTTAGCTATACCTCGAGTGAGGGACTTTCGCGGTCTTAATCCGAAGGGTTTTGATGGTCGCGGCAATTATTCGATGGGAGTTAATGAACAAACCGTGTTTCCGGAAATTGACCCTGCGAAGGTCGAGTTTACACAGGGCATGAATATAACGTTTGTGACTACAGCAAGGACCGATGAGGAGGCCAGGAAGCTGTTGAGCTGTTTTGGTATGCCGTTCAGGCAGTGAAAGGCTTCAAGGAATCTGGAGTTTCTGGATGTCAACAAAAGCACTGGAAAACAAGGTACGCAAGAAACCGAAATTTCGCGTCAGGGGATATACTCGATGTGAGCTGTGCGGCAGAAGCAGGGCGGTCTATCGCAAGTTTAAGCTGTGCCGTATTTGCTTCAGGACGCTGGCGAATGAAGGTAAGATTCCGGGTGTGAAAAAGGCGAGCTGGTAATGGCGAGTTTGAGCTGGAGTAATAGATGAGTTTGAGTGACCCAATAGCTGATATGCTGACTCGAATCCGCAATGCGGCGAGGATAGGCAAGAGCGAGGTTAAGATAAGGGCTTCGAAGATATGCGAAGGTGTCGCAGCGGTTCTGAAAGAGGAAGGCTTTATTGAGGATTGCGACAGGATTGACGACGGCAAGCAGGGTATCCTGCGGGTGCAGTTAAAATATGATGTCAACGGCGTGGCAATCATCCGCCAGATTGACAGGGTGAGCAAGCCTGGCAGAAGGATTTATTCGCCGGTCAGCGAGCTGCCACACGTGCTTAACGGTATGGGCATCGCCGTGGTTTCGACGAGTAAGGGCGTTATGAGTGACAGGAAGTGCCGGCAGGAGAAGGTCGGCGGCGAAATTCTTTGTACGGTGAGCTAAGATGAGTCGTATTGGTAAAAAACCTGTTTCGATACCGGACGGGGTCAAGGTCGAAGCTAAAACCGGTCATGTGAAGGTGACGGGCAAGCTGGGTACGAGTGAGCTTGAAGTGCCCCCTCAAATCAGGGTTGATGTCGATGAGTCGGCGAAAGAAGTTAATGTCATTAACGAAAAAACGGACCACCGGCAGGCCAGGCAGATGCACGGGACGACACGAGCGCTGATTGCAAATATGGTGCTGGGAGTGAGCAAAGGTTTTGAAAAGAAGATGGAGATTTACGGTACGGGCTTCAGTGTGAATGAGCAGGGCGGCAAACTCGTGTTTCAGGTCGGTTTCTGTAATCCTGTGGAGCGTACGATTCCGAAGGGTGTTAAAGTGAACATTGAAGTCAAGGCGACCAAGGGTAATGATGTGCCGGCGACGTTTACGCTTTCGAGCGTAGATAAGTGTCTGCTTGGTCAGTTTGCCGCGGATTTGCGCAGGATAAGACCTCCTGAGCCTTATAAGGGCAAAGGGATTCGTTACGCCGGTGAGTATATCAAGCGAAAAGTCGGCAAGGCATTTACATCCGGTTCGGCGTAAGGTGGATTGAGCAGTTATGAGGACTGGAACAAAAAAGAAGGCGGTGCAGAGGCGCAAGTATCATGTGCGTAAGAGGGTGCTGGGTACGGCGGAGCGGCCGCGGCTGAGTGTGTTCCGGTCGCATCGGCATATATATGCGCAGGTGATTGATGACGTGGCGGGCGCAACCCTTGTCTCGGCCAGTACGAAGAGCAGGGGCCTTTGCGGACAGATACAAAGAGGGGGCAACAAGGCGGCGGCGGCGATTGTCGGTGAGGCGGTGGCCAAGGCGGCGCTGAATGTCGGTATAAAGTGTGTGTGTTTCGACAGGGGCCCGTACAAATATCACGGCAGGACTAAAGCGCTGGCGGAGGCGGCACGCAAGGCTGGTCTGGTGTTTTAGGTTGACGAATAAATTGGAGACGAAAATTGGCTCTTGAACCGGTAAGTTTAGCAGCTCAGGAAGAGCAGCCGCTGGAAGATACAGTGGTAAAGATTTTTCGCTGTGCGAAGGTCGTCAAAGGCGGGCGCAGATTCAGTTTCGCGGCGCTGGTTGTGGTCGGCGACAGGAACGGCACGGTGGGGATAGGATACGGCAAGGCGAACGAAGTGCCGCTGGCGGTGGAAAAGGGCATAAAGGACGCAAAGAAATCGCTGCACAAGGTGCCGCTGGTCGGCCGGACGATTCCGCACCAGATTACGGGTAAGTACCGGGCAACGAAAATAACATTGGTTCCGGCTAATCCCGGCACCGGTGTAATCGCCGGTTCAAGCGCGCGTGCAGTCCTGGAGTACGCGGGCGTGCAGGACGTTCTTACGAAAGTTTACGGCAGCACATCGGCAAAGAACGTGGTCAAGGCTACTGTGAAGTGTCTGCTGGCTCTGCGTGATAAAGGCATGGTTGAATCACTTCGTGGTGTTGAAGTTGAACCTATAAAAAGGTGGTGATGGCATAAATGTTGAGTCATGAGATAACTTCGATGGTCGGCGGGAAGAAGAGCCGCAGACGTGTCGGCAGAGGGATAGGCAGCGGACACGGCAAGACGAGCGGCAAGGGTCATAAGGGCCAGCTCAGCCGGGCAGGCGCGCCGAGGGTATCGCTGAAGGAAGGCGGCCAGATGCCTCTGTACCGCCGTATTCCAAAGCGCGGGTTCAGCAACGCGAAATTCGAGCGACGGTATGAGATAGTCAACGTTTCGCAACTGGAGAGGTTCGAGGAAGGCGCCGTGGTCGGCATGGAGCAGCTTTCACAGGCCGGTCTGATTGGCGGTCTGCGACACAAGGTGAAGATTCTCGGCGACGGCGAGCTGACCAAGAAGCTCCAGGTAAATGCTCATAAGTTCAGTAAAAGCGCCGAGCAAAAGATAGTGGCACTCGGCGGGACGGCGAGGGTTTTGGCAGGATAATGGCTATGCCATGCCATAGGCAGAGAAAGAATCTGACTGGAACAGACAGATGCTCAGGACGGTAGTAAATATATTTAAGATTCCGGATTTGCGGAACAAGATATTGTTTACTCTTGCGCTGCTGCTTATATACCGGATTGGGTTCCACATACCGAACCCGTGTTTTGACCAGGCTGCGATTCGCGCGGACCTTGGGAGTCGTGATACGGATTCTCCGCTGGGTCGGGCCGCTGATATGATGCAGATGTTTACCGGAGGCAATCTTGCTAAGAGCAGTTTGTTCGGTCTGGGTATCATGCCGTATATCACAGCTTCGATTATCCTGATGCTGCTGGGTGAGGTAATACCCGCGCTGCGGAAGCTGCGCCAGGAGGGACAGACGGGGTATAAAAAGATTCAGGAATACACGCGGTATCTGACTGTGCTGATATGTATTGTTCAGTCTGTGATGTTTATGAAGGCGTTTGGCACGACCAATTACGTCTATGCAGGTATGGGGACCAGAGCGCTTATATTCGGCACGCTGGGTATGACTGCAGGGACGATATTCCTGATGTGGCTCGGTGAGCAGATAGACGAGTACGGGATAGGTAACGGTATAAGCCTGATTATCATGGCGGGCATCATAGCGAGGATGCCATGGGCAATTCGACAACTGCTGGTGAAGGTGGAATTTACGGTTTCAGGCTCGCCGGGTTCAATTGGGCCTGCTCAGCTTCTGTTTCTGGTGCTGGCTTTTGTTTCTGTGGTAGCCGGAGCGATACTTATAACTCAGGGGCAGCGTCGGATTCCGATTCAACAGGCCAAGCAGACACGAGGTCGAAGGGTGTACGGAGGCCAGAGGCACTATCTGCCACTGCGGGTGAACCATGGCGGGGTTATGCCGATTATCTTCGCATCGGCTTTCATGATGTTTCCATCGTTGTTGGTTCAGCAGCTTGGGAGGATACCGTCGCTGAGGCAATCGGGGATTTTTGCAACTATACAAGATGCCGTTAAGCCTGGTTCGGCATATACGTATAACGTGCTGTATATGGTTTTGATTTTCCTTTTTGCATACTTCTGGACGACGGTTCAGTTTCAGCCTAAGGAGATGGCGAAGAACCTGCGGGACATGGGCAGCTTCATACCGGGTTTGCGGCCTGGGCGAAGGACCGCCGAATATCTGGAGACGGTGATGACGCGCATAACATATTTCGGCGCGACGTTTCTTGCTATCATCGCGATTGTTCCAACGCTGATAATGGTTCTTCTTAAAATCGACTGGATTGTAGCGAGCTTTCTCGGTGGTACAGGTTTGTTGATTGTGGTCAGCGTTTCGCTGGACCTGGTTCAGAAGATAGAGGCTAACCTGCTGATGCGAAGCTACGAGGGGTTCAGCTCGAGCGGCAGAATCAAGGGAGCGTACGGATGAGAGTAGTTCTTTTGGGAGCGCCGGGAGCCGGTAAAGGCACGCAGTGTAAACGTATAGTTGAAAAATACGGCGTGCGGCATCTTTCCAGCGGGGACATCCTGCGCAAGGAAAGGGCCGAAGGCAGTGAGCTTGGCGCCCAGGCACAGAGTTACATGGATTCGGGCAAGCTGGTTCCGGACGAACTCATTGTCAAGATGATGGCAGGTGCGATTGGAAAGGCGCCGCAGGCCGGTTATGTACTGGATGGTTTTCCGAGAACGGTGCACCAGGCCCAGGAGCTGGATAAGTCTCTGACGTCTGACGGCAGAAAGATTGATGCGGTTGTTGACCTTAAGGTGAACGAACAAATCATCATGGAACGGATGACGGGCAGAAGAAGCTGCCCGAAGTGTGGTGCTGTTTATCACTTAAAGAACCTGAAGCCGAAGGTTAAAGGCAGGTGCGACCATGACGGAACCGAGCTGGTTCAGCGGCCTGATGATAAACCTGAGGTGGTCAAAAAACGGCTCGAGACTTATTACGAGCAGACTGAGCCGGTGGTTGGATATTATAAGAAAAATGGTCGCGTTCTCGAGGTCGATGCCACAGGCGGCGCCGATGAAGTGAGCGCGAGGTTATTTGGAATGCTGGACGCCCTTGCCGGCAAGTAGATGGTGATTGTGAGTCAATGGCAATAACCCTTCGCAGTCGAAGAGAAATTGAGTTGATTCGCAAGGCAGGTGGTGTAGTAAGTAGAGTTCTTTCAAAACTTCAGGAGACGGCCGAACCGGGCGTAAGCACGGCTGCGCTGGATGGAGTTGCCCAAAAAATGACGGCTGATGCGGGTGCCGAGGCGTTGTTCATGGGCGTACGCAATCCCGGAGCACGCAAAGCTTTTCCCGGTGCTATTTGTGCATCGGTGAATGATGAAGTTGTGCATGGAATTCCGTCGGTTAATGTTGTGCTGAGGGATTCGGATATTCTTAGTATTGACTTCGGCGTGCGGCTTGACGGGTACTGTGCAGACGCGGCGATTACGGTGGGCATAGGTGATATATCGGCACGGGAGCAACGGCTGCTCGATGCGACCATGCGTGTTCTGGAAATGGCGATAGAACATATGCGGCCTGGAGTCAGGTGGAGCAGCATTGCGGCAAGGATGCAGAAATATGCCGAGGGCGCCGGGTTTTCGGTGGTCAGGGATTTCGTGGGTCACGGCATCGGTCGTGAAATGCACGAGGAGCCTAAGGTGCCAAACTTCGTGAGCAAAGAACTGCTGCGAGATGACATCCTGCTGACCGAAGGGATGGTGCTTGCGGTTGAGCCTATGATTAACGCTGGCGGCAGGGATGTTAAGACGCTGAAAAACGGCTGGACGGTGGTGACGAAAGACGGAAAATGTTCGGCTCATTTTGAGCATACGATAGCGATAACGGAAAATGGTTGTGAGGTAATGACTGCCTGAAAAGAATTTATGCCTAAGAGTGACGCTATAAGGGTTCAGGCAACGGTACTCGAGGCGTTGCCGAATGCGATGTTCAATGTGGAACTTGAAAGCGGGCACAAGATTCTGGCCCACGTTTCGGGCAAGATGCGAATGCACTTTATCAGGATATTGCCCGGGGACAAGGTGACGGTGGAGATGAGCCCGTACGACCTGAACCGCGGCAGGATTATTTTGCGGCATTGAGCAGGACAGGATAATGAAAGTCAGAAGTTCAGTTAAACGAATATGCGAGAACTGCAGGATTGTTCGGCGCAAGAGGATTGTCCGTGTAATTTGCACTAATCCCCGGCATAAGCAGCGGCAGGGCTGATTTGGGCCCCCCGAACGCGAAACAGGGCGTTTGGGGACCCCTTTGAAAAGGAGCGTATATGCCTCGTGTAGTTGGTGTTGATATTCCGAATGACAAGTCGATATGGATTTCGCTGACGTATATCCACGGCATCGGTCGGCACACGTCCGAGAAGATTCTACAGGAAGCCCGCGTGGAGAAGACGGTCAGGGCGAACAAGCTGACGGAGGATGAGCTCAGCAGGATAACTCAGGTTATAGACCGCAGTTATATTGTAGGCGGTCAGCTCCGTCGGCAGGTCAGCCAGAATATTGCGCGTCTGCGGGACATAGGCTGTTATCGGGGTGTTCGTCATCGCAAGGGCCTGCCGGTCCGTGGGCAGCAGACGCAGAGTAATGCGCGGACGCGTAAGGGGCCGAGAAAGACCGTTGCGGGCAAGAAGGGCGTTAAAGAGATGCGTTAAGGGCCGTCAGGAGTCTGAATTTAGAGAAATAAAGTGTTAGAGGACTGCGATAACGAATGGCAAAAAGCACTAAACGTAAAGTAAGAAGAAATATCGTCAAGGCGATAGTTCATATAAAGGCGACGTTTAATAATACCCTGATTACAGTCACAGACCCCGATGGGGAGACTATCTGTGCATCGAGCGCCGGTTGTGTGGGCTTCAAGGGCTCGCGCAAGAGCACGCCGTTTGCCGCTCAGCAGGCGGCTCAGCGTTGTGCAACTGCGGCGATGCGTAACGGGGTTCGCGAGGTTGAAATCAAAGTAAAGGGGCCGGGTTCGGGTCGTGAGTCGGCGATTTCGGCCCTGCAGGGAGCGGGTCTGCGAATATCTTCTATCGAAGATGTGACACCGCTGCCGCACAACGGCTGTCGGCCGCGAAAACGAAGACGAGTTTGAAATAAAGTAAGTTATTGGAGATACGAAAGACAGATGGGACGTTATCTTGGTTCATCCTGTAAGCATTGCCGCCGTGAGGGTATGAAGCTGATGCTCAAGGGTTTTCGATGCGAGACGGCGAAGTGCCCGATTGAGAAGAAGACTCGTAACCTGGCGCCCGGCATGCACGGCTGGCGTCGCGGCAGGCAAAGCGAGTACGCGGTTCGGCTGCGTGAGAAACAAAAGGTCAAGAGATACTACGGGCTGCTGGACAGGCAGTTTATGCGTTACTTCCACGAAGCGGAACGAGTGAAAGGTCATACGGGAGAGGTATTGCTTCAGCTTCTGGAGAGACGTCTGGATAACGTAGTTTATAAGCTGAATTTTGCGCCCTCTCGGAAGGCTGCGAGGCAGCTAATATCTCACGGGCACGTGCACGTCAACGGGCGCAAGGTTGACATAAGCGATTATACGATAAAAGTCGGTGATAAGATTACTGTTAAGCCGTCGGGTCGCAGCGCTAAAAGGATTAAACAACAACTGGCGACGAATCCGAATTTTGCTGCGCAGGGATGGCTGCAGCTTGACCAGGACAGGCCCGAGGCGACGGTCGTGGCTCTTCCGAGCCGCGATGACGTACAAATACCCATTGAAGAGCAGCTTGTTGTTGAAATCTGCTCAAGGTAATTGTTTAAGAAGCTATTGTGGCTGTCTTGTTGGAATTTTGAACGGCCAGGAAAGGATTAGTCACGGGAGGCCCATATGCGAATCAGGTGGCGTGGTTTGGAATTACCGACTCGCTTAGAGCGAGATTCGTTGGTATCGACCGGCAAGTACGGTAAGTTCTACATCGAACCTTTCGAGCGTGGTTTCGGCACAACGATAGGCAACAGCCTGCGACGTGTGCTGCTTTCGTCGCTGGAAGGCAGTGCTGTAACATCTATCAAGATAGCCGGTGTTGACCATGAGTTTACCTCGATAAAAGGTGTTATGGAGGACGTGACGGACATAGTGCTTAATGTAAAAAGTCTTGTTGTTCGTCTGACCGGTGAAGGCCCAAAAACCATGACGGTGTCGGCCAAGAAGGCGGGTATGATAACGAGCGGTGACATTGTAGCCGACCCGTCTATTGAGGTCGTCGATAAGGAGAAGGTTATTGTGACCCTGACCGAAGACGTTGACTTCCAGATGAAGATGGTGGTTGAAAACGGTCGAGGCTATGTCCCTGCTTCGGAACGTATCGCCGAGGCTGACAGATTTGACCAGGAAATCGGCAGGATAATTCTGGATGCTTCTTATTCACCGGTGACCAGGGTGCGGTACAGCACCGAGGATACGCGCGTTGGACAGCGAACTAACTACGACAAGCTGATTCTTGAAATCTGGACTAACGGGACGGTCAGCCCGGAGATGGCTGTGGTCGAAGCCGGTAAGATATTACGGAAGTGCATCAATCCGTTCGTCCAGTACAGCGAGATTGGCGAAGAGAAGGTAGCGGATGAGGTGATTGAAGAAGCGGCCGAGCAGGAAGAGGTTGACGAAGAGCTGGCGGTTAAGCTGAATACTCCAATCAGTGAACTTGAGCTTTCAGTTCGCGCCAACAATTGTCTGGAATCGGTGAAGATGGAGACGGTTGGGCAGCTGGTGAAAATGGCCGAGGCGGATTTGCTCAAGATTCGCAGCTTTGGCAAAACGAGCCTGAGAGAGGTGAAACGCAAATTGGCGGATATGGGCTTGTCGCTGGGAATGACCGGTGTCGGTGGTGAGTAAGCCCGGTGTTTGGGTAGATGCTTTGAAATATAGTTGTATTACGGGAAATAAGTCGTATGCGTCATAGAGTAGCAGGGCGTAAATTAGGCAGGGACAGTGAGCACAGGTTGGCTATGCAGCGGAACCTGGTTGCATCGCTGTTTGAACATGAACGCGTTTCAACGACTCTGGAAAAAGCCAAGGAAGCCAGAAAATTTGCAGAAAGGCTTATAACCCTGGCCAAGAAAGGCGACCTGTCCGCGAGACGCAGAGCCATTTCACTGCTCGGCAACAGGGATATTATAACGGATGAAGAAGGCGAGCCGGTCAGGAAGGGGACGGTTGTAGGTAAGCTGTTCAGCGAGATTGCACCGAGATATCTGGAAAGGCCCGGCGGGTACACGCGAATTGTTAAACTGGCAATGAACAGACTTGGTGACAACGGGCAGGTTGTATTGCTGCAGTTGGTCGGCGAAGAAAAAGGCGAGGAAGAAAAGACTAAGAAAAAATCAAATAAGCGTGCGCGAAGAGCGTCGGCTTTTGCAAAGAGTGTCGAGACGATTAAAAGCGATGCGGCAAAAGTGGTGAAGAAAGAAAAAGCAGCAGCTACAGCCGTTGAAGAAGAAAACACAGAGGGACAGCCGGCAGGAGCTGAAGAGTCGGCTCAGCAGGAAGAAAATAAAGAGCAATAAGTTTTTATGAGTGAGCAAGACTGCATTTTTTCAAAGATTGTGGCTGGTAAGATACCGTCGCAAAAGATTTATGAAGATGATGTGGTCCTGGCATTTCTTGATATTAACCCGATAAGTGATGGGCATACGCTGGTTATTCCGAAAAAGAAATACGAACGGCTCGATGATTGTCCCGCTGAACTTTTAGGGCAGTTATGTTCGCGGCTGGGAAGGCTTGCTAAAGCAGTTGTTTCGGCGATGGGAGCAGAAGGATATAACGTGTTGTGCAATAACGGCAGGGCGGCGGGACAGTTAATCGATTACGTTCATTTTCATATTATACCGCGGAAATCGGGTGATGGTGTCCTGGCTAAGTGGCCGCAGCATCCCTATCCCAAGGGCAGGATTGAAGAAATAGCTCAGAGAATTCGCGAAAATATGAAATAAATCAGCGGATGTTTTGTTGAGTACAGTAGCGTTATTTGGTATTTTAGAATTCAGATGATTGACCGCGGGGTAGAGCAGTCTGGTAGCTCGTCGGGCCCATAACCCGGAGGTCGGAGGTTCGAATCCTCCCCCCGCTATTTCTAAGTTACTCAGGGACAGGTGCTTATGCCTGTCCTTTTTTATGCGCTGTCGGGACTGTAGCAAAAATGTAGCAAAATTTAGACAGCATCGTGAAATAATTGTCTCGTCAACAGCACTTGGGCAGGCTGTGGTAAATTAGTTTTAAAGGAAAATGTTACCATGGCTAGTATTTATAAACGCGGCAAAGTCTGGTGGGTGTATTATCTGGTTGGCGGCAAACTGGTGTCGAGGTCACTGGAGACATCCAGTGAACGTGTCGCCCTTGATGAGAAAAAGAAACTTGAAGCACTGTATGTAATTGGACAACTGGACAGGCCTTCCAGTACCCCGTTAGCAACATTCCTGCAGTCTTTCTGCGAGTTCCTGCTTAGTACCCGTACTGCAAAAAGTGCAAAGAATGACATTTCATACCTTCGGTCTTTTTTCGGCCCATGTTGCCCCGCCATGGAATTAGGGAGCAACGTGCCGCATAAATTCAGACTGAACAATCAAGAGTTGCCACAAATACCAGATAAGTTAAGAGGCAGGCATATTCCGGTCAGATATCTGGAGAAAATTTCAAGTGAAATGATAAACAATTTCATTCGAACTCGCATAACCTGTGACGGCATCAAACCTAAAACAGCCAACCAGATTCGCGAAGTACTTCATCGGATGACTTTAAATTAGTGCCGCAATAATTGATCAATTATTATGCTCGGTTCGAAGTTCCGCTCAATCAAAAAGAGGGGAAACGCCGGTCTAAAAAGGTTGGAAAGCAAGTTCCGATTCGTACCTTCGCGGACTGGGATGAACCCAACCAAGGTTACTTGGAAATAGATTTCGTTGTTCATGCAGGAGTGCTTATGGCAAGTACTTTCATTCACACGCGGGTTGGCACTGATGTGAGTTCCGGCTGGACAGAATTTGTTCCGTTGCTTGCCAGAGAGCGGTCTTTAATCGTGGAAGGTCTGGATGTGATATTTCGGCAGACTCCTTTTCCAATATTGGGAATTGATTCAGATAATGATAGTACTTTTATTAATGATACGCTATTGGTATTCTGCCGGGAACATCAGATTGGATTTACACGTTTGTCTGCGTTTTTGCCTGCCAAGCACTCTTGCATCTTTACCAAGCTGCTCGACTTTATGTAAATTATTTTCAGCCTTCATTTAAGTTGCCTGAAAAAAGTCATGAGAGATTCAAAGTAAAACAGTCCTATGACCCGATTACATTTTCATGTTAAGCGAGGTCAAATAGTGCAGCCAAATCTTGACCGCACTATCGAGGT
>CAYSTP010000019.1:0-19079 GCA_964434085.1 uncultured Pirellulales bacterium | reverse complement strand
TCTCATGGACAGACTGTGATGAATCTAATATCGTATCTATGGCTTCACGAAGCCGGCATGATTCGCAAGCGGGGCCGTTTCCGCAACCTTTCCCGCTGCTAATGGTGTTCATGCAGCCCAGAGCATCACCGAATCGTTGATTGATAATCTCCTGATAATCTTTGTTAAGCATTTGTTTGGTGGCATTATTAACGCGTTTAACTGTTGTGCATTTGTCGATTAACATCATGCCGATGGGTGCCGCGTCAAATATTGCCTCTATATTCTTTTGTTTCTCGTCGAGTATCTTTTTAGTCCGCTTGCGCTCGATGGCATACCGCACGGTACGAGCAAGCAGGTTGCTGTCAACTTGCCCCTTAACGAGGTAATCCTCCACCCCCTTCTGTACCGCTGTAACTTCCAGCCTCGCATCGTCAAGACCGCTTAGAACAATAATAGGTACATTTGGGACCTTGGCGTTTACGATGCTGACCGAGTCAATCCCCTGGCTGTCCGGCAGACCGAGGTCAAGGAACACAACGTCAAAATCACCTTTACCCAGAAGTACAAGTCCCGCATTGAGGCAGTCTGCAAATTGTACGCTTGAAATACGTAGCGATGTTTGGAGCAGTAGCTGTTGCAACAGTTTTTTGTCAGCTATGTCGTCTTCAACTATTAGTATATTCAATGGTTTTGCAATATCGGATTCCATCTTATGCCCCGCATCCTGTAAAGGCCCCATTTTTCAGAAGATTATTTCCTGCTTTGTGCGGACTTTGGGCCTATTTTTACCCATTACTGACCGTTCTATTTTCCAAAGCGTTTGATATTTTTTCCATCAGCTCTACGAAATCAAACGGTTTGGTAACGTAGTCCGCTATATCAAGGTCAGCAGCTTTACATATATCCCTTCTGTCGCTGTATGCCGTAAGCATTATCACAGGTATGCCCCTTAGATTAGGGCGACGTCTGAGGCGTTCGAGCATCTCGTGGCCGTCCATAACCGGCATATTGATGTCTAACAGGATGAGGTCCGGCTTTTCGTTTGCCGCCTTATCCAGACCTTCTTTACCGTTTTTGGCGGTGATAACCTCAAATTCGCAAGATTTAAGGCGGTATTGAATGGTACTGACTATGTCGGCTTCGTCATCGACAACAAGTATTTTGGCTTTAGCGGTTTTCTTTTTTGACTTAAATAGTCCTAACATTGTAAAGAGCCCTCTTCAAATCTGTTTATAAACTTCCTCTACGTCCTTGGTTACAGGATTGCCTCGCGTGTTTTTTATCGAACCAAATTAATCGTAGTATTAGCAAAGAATTGTGTTAACGGGGTGGTATAAAGCCCCGGATTCGTGCTTGCAGCCAGCCAACCCAGCTTTTCAAAGGTCCCAGGCCGCCATCGATTGTGATAAAAATCAAATAGCAGGCCGGACTGACTTCCTAATCCGACGGAATAAAAGTCTCTCGGAAAAAAAGATTATCGGCCCTGGACCCTGTTGTCTCTGGGGCGCTGACAAATAGTTCTTACTTAGTGCTAAAATTGCGAAATTTCTTCAGGCGGTTAGAATTCGGCTCATAGAAGCTTGGCGTTAAGTCCTTGGCGAGCGGTGTCGATAGTAATTTTGGGTCCGTATCATCAGGTGCTCAAAGAATATACTATGGAAAAGCAAGAACACATAATTTCATATATCTTGACAGAAAATATCCTTGATGAACAGACCCTGCAAACAGCTCTCGTCGAACAGGAAACAAGCGGTCTGAGCCTCACAAGCGTTCTCAAGAACAACAACCTCGTAAATGAGGAGCAGTTCATCAAGATCGTTGCCGCTGGCAATGGGATAGAATTCATAAACCTTTCACCTGACATGGTAGATCCTGTAGCCGCCCATATGGTGACGTACGAAATAGCAAACCAGCACAATATTATCCCCGTCAAAAAAGAGGGCAACAGGCTGCTGGTGGCGATGAGTTCACCCTTGAATCTTGCTGTCAGGGACGAAATAGAGATGAGGACTGATTTTGAAGTAGTCCCTCTCGCTGCTACACAGAATGCAATCAGACGAGCTATTACGTATCACTTTAACGTGAAAAATATTACACGCCAGGCTATAGCTTCAATGCGGCTAAAGACTGATAGCAGTAGGAATGAGCCGATGGAGACGGAGTCTGAAAACAAATCACTACAAGCCGCCAACGCTCCTATTACCAGACTGGTTTCTTCCATAATAAACGGTGCGATTGATGCTCGTGCGAGCGATATACACATCGAGCCGCAACAGCCTGATATGAGGGTGCGGTACCGTATAGATGGAATCTTACACGATGCAGTAAGCGTGCCCTCTTCGGCACAACGTGAGGTAGCATCATACATCAAGGTCACGGCCGGTATGGATATTTCTGAGCGAAGAGTCCCTCAAGATGGTCACATGATTGTGTACCAAGATGGCAGAGAGTACGATATGAGGGTTTCATCGTTACCGGGGGTGGGGGGAGAAAAGATGGTGATCAGGATACTCGATAAAGATGCAATTGAGTGGTCGCTTGATACTGTTGTGCCGTTGCCCGATGATAACCGAAGATTTAGAGAATTGGTCAGGAATCCCTACGGCATGTTACTTCTGACCGGCCCGACTGGCAGCGGTAAAACGACTACGCTATATTCGGCTCTGCGATTGCTGAATACTCCGGAAAGAAATATCGTTACCGTTGAGGACCCTGTTGAGTATCGCCTTGATGGCATTACACAGCTACAGGTCAAGCCGATTGCGGGGATGACGTTTGCGTCGGCGTTGCGAAGTATAGTTCGGCAGGACCCGGATATTATATTGGTAGGTGAAATTCGTGATCCTGAGACAGCGGAAATAGCTGTCAGTGCCGCACTAACGGGACATCTGGTGCTAAGTACATTGCATACCAACGATGCAGCAGGCGCGATTTCACGTTTAATTAATCTCGGAGTCGCACCATTTCTTGTTGCTTCGGCGCTTTTAGGCTCAGTCGCCCAAAGGCTTATAAGGACTTCCTGCTCCGGCTGCAAGCAAGCCTATCAACCATCTGAAGACGAACTGAAATGTCTGTTTGGCGAATCTTACGGGGATAAGAAGGTAGAACTTTATCGGGGAACCGGATGTAACAATTGCTACCAAACCGGCTATTACAAGCGGACGGGCATTTTCGAGATACTGCCCATTTCTCCGATAATCCGGAGGATGGTCACAGACGGGCGCAGCGACGATGCGATTAAGCAGCAGGCAGTTAAAGAAGGTATGAAAACACTTCGTAGAGGCGCTATTAGTGAAGTCCTTACCGGTGTAACAACATTAGACGAGATGATGCGGGTTATCGACGTGAGGGTAGAGTGATGGCAGTCTACCAATATGTGGCGAAAAACGGAGCGGGCAGAGAGTTCTCCGGCGTATACACCGACATTGAAAATGTTACGGGGCTGCGAGATGAGTTGGCCAAGATAAGTTGTGTCCTCGTAAAGGCTCGTCGGGAAAAGACCGTGGCGGTAAAACGCGGGAGAATAAAGGGGTCGGAGGTGGTGACTTTTGCCTATAAGTTCGCAGGGATGTATTCGGCGGGTCTGCCAATACTTAGTTGCCTGGAGACACTGGAGCACCAGACTGAAAATCGGACCTTTAAGTATGTAATCGCTGATGTCAGGCGAAGCATACAGACCGGTTCAAACCTAAAAGACGCCTGTGCAAAACACGGGTGCATATTCTCGCGTTTTTTTCTTGAAATGATTGGGGCCGGTGAGTCCTCAGGAAAGCTGGGGACGACGCTTAATATGAGTGCTGTGTATCTGGAAAAGCGGGAAGACATAAAACGAAGAATCGCCTCCGCTTTTGCTTATCCTGTTACAGTAACTTTAATGTGCCTTGCTGTTATTACTTTCCTCTTGATATTCGTTATACCAACATTTATAAAATTATACAAACAGGCGCACGCCTTACTGCCTGGTCCGACCCGGGCTCTTATAGGCTTAAGTCATCTGGTAACAAATTACTGGTGGGCAATCCTTATTGTGTTGGCGGGAGGGGTAACGGCGGTACGGTGGCTGTTGAAAAGACCGCAAGTACGAGTGCAGTGGGATGCCTTCAAACTAAATATGCCTGTTTTTGCCAAACTAAATCGCATGCTTGTGGTTTCACACTTTACTCGGACCTTCGCAATGCTGACTTCAGTCGGCATTTCACTGATTGAGGCTTTGGATTTGGCAGGCGCGGTTGCTAACAATCACAAGTTCACCAGAATTGCCAGAGAATTGCAGGAAATGATTAAGGCGGGGACTCCTGTCGCAAAATCATTTAGAAGCTGTGCGATTTTTCCTCCAATGATCACAGAGTTGGCTGCTTCGGGGGAGCAGGTGGGTCAATTGCCAGAAATGTTGAACAAGGGCGCCGACCTTCTTGATAAAGATATTGACACTACAATAAATGCTTTACTGGCTAAATTGGAGCCGGCCTTAATAATTATCATGGGTGTTATTGTTGGCTTGATACTTATAGGAGCATATTTGCCTATGTTCGATTACATGGGCCATTTGGGGTAGTCCAAAGCTGTATAAAAATGTAATTACCTCGGATAGAAATGCTTACTGCCAGAGAGGATTATGTGGACTGCCGGACTAAATTGCAGGTAAGTCCGATAATTTTTCATCGGTATTTTATAAAGCTGCTCGCGGTTATTGACGAATGGTGTTTGTTGACAATTATATGATTAGACCGACAGAATAAAGTCTTTACGAAGGAGAAAACAATGAAGTGCAGAAAAGGCCTTACGCTAATCGAACTGCTCGTCGTGATTGTAATTTTGGGGGCATTAGCGGCAATTGCTATTCCAAGACTGTCTCAAAGTGCAACAACCGCCAGGACCAGGGCCTGTCAAACTAATATTAGTACGATAAACACACAAGTCGAATTGTATTATGCAAATTCGACCGATGGGAGCTGGCCTGCTACGATAGCCGGTCTTATTGCAGACGCCAACTACTTTCCTGAGACTCCAACCTGTCCAAGTAGTGGAACCTACGATTATTACGGCAGTGAGCACCGTGTTGAATGCTCCGTCCACGGCCACTAAACAAAAACCGAAGCACTTATACGACTGTAGCAGGCCGAAAGGTTCAGGTGGTTGTTCATAACGGAACCGCTGCGGCGGTCCCTTTTTGCACATCCATTGCGGATTTGCATTATGACGAAGAAAAGCAATGCTCATACACTGGTCGAGCTGATTGTAATTGTAGTAATTCTTGGCGTCTTGGCCTTTGTAGCAATACCGAGGCTTCGGTATGCCGTTCTATATCGCAAAAAGGTTGACACGGTTGCCAGAAGAATCGTCACAGACCTTCGCCGTACACGTCAACTTGCTATTTCCAACGCCGCAACTAATACCGACGGCTTTGCATTCAACAGGGACGGCTCGACTTTTGAAATAGAAGATTTAAGTGATTCGTCAACAGTTACAAACAGTACGTTTACAGTCGATGCGAGTATTACCTGCTCAGACGGGACAAGTTTTCAGTTCGGTCCGTTGGGTAATTTAAAAACCGGTGCTGATTCCCAGTTAACCCTTTTTTCGGAGGGGAAAAACTTCACAATTAATATTACTCCGGCAACGGGGGTTATACAATGCACCGAAGACTGAGAGTTGCAAAACGATTTGCGGGGCTGACTCTTGTCGAAGTTGTTGTCGCCTCGGCATTACTGGTCGTCGTGATGGTTCCAATACTGAGATGTTTGACCATTGCCCATGCCAGTTCCATAAAGATTGAGCATAAGACCCGCAGTCTCATTCTTGCCCAGGCCAAGCTTGACAAAATAAAAGTTCGGTCAATATACGACTACACTAACGGGGGCATTTCATTTGCAGAAACAAACACACCTGTCGATGATTCATACCTGTGTAACGTAACAGACGATTCCGGTGACCCTCTCAAGACCATAACGGTATCGGTTGGTTTTGACTCGAACGGCGACAATACCCTCTCGGCCGGTGAAGTCGAGACAACACTGGCAACTCTTCTTGCCAGAAGATGGAGTAATTGAGTCGCCGGAAAAGACTTATAGGACATTCCTGCAGGATTCAATAATCCTGTTTTGTGTCGATTATTAATGTCCGATAAAAACACGACTGGGGCGCCAAACAGCAGGCTTTATCGTAGATTTTCTTTCCTCGCGTTAGCAGTCGTTAATCCCAAAACTTGCGTTAGGGCCTTTTCCTTTTGTGCCGAAAATATCAATGATAGTGCGCAGAAAATATATAGAGGCAAAATGCGGAATCTTACCAGAAAAATTCGAGATTGCCGGGCTCTGACCATTATGGAACTGGTTATGGCTATGGCTATAATCACTATTGTCTTTGCAGCAGTACTTTCACAATTCAGGGCTATAAGTAACAGTTGGGATTCCAAGCAAGGCAATGCTGAGCTGCTTCAAAACGGCAGAGTATTGATGGAGCATATGTCCCGCAATCTCTCAAAAGCTGTAAAGATAAACGCTGTAAGTGACCCCTGCGAAACTAACGGCTTCATAGAATTCGAAGATAACGACGGTAATAACCTGCGATATGACATTAGCGCCGGCTATATTGAATTTGGTCCTGCTGGAAACCTTTCAGATTTGGCAGGACCAGTCAGCTCATTGCAGTTTACATGTTACGATGACGGCGATGACTACGACTTTGGGACCAGCATAACAGATGGTAATTTTATCCGCCTTGTGAATGTGCATGCAACTTTGACCAATTCTGCTTCGATGGCACAGGATAAAACTTTCTCAACATCAGTATACCTTCGTTCAAATCAGAGTACAGAGTGTGAACTTGTGGGATGGTGGAAGCTTGACGAGACCAGTGGGACGACAGCAGCGGATTCATCTGGCAACGGCAACGACGGTACCTTAACTAATATGGCTGGCAACGAATGGACTACAGGAACAGTGGGCGGTGCCCTGGAGCTCGACGGGTTTAATGATTATGTTCAAACAACGAGTAATGAATCAAAAACCAGTACAAGTTTTACATGGGCATGCTGGTTTAAGGCGGACACAACAACAGGTCAACATCTTTTAATATGGGAAGGAAAGGCAGCTGAAAACGGATGGGGTGGTTCAGCAGCTAATACTCATGAAGCGCATGTAAATGTTGGTACATATGATATGGATAATGTAGTTGGATGTTTTTATGGAACCAACGAATCTGCAGCAGAGCCAGGCGTTATAAGGATAGATACTTCTTTCACAGATACAACCAATTGGCATCATGTGGCTTTTGTAGTAACGAACGCGGATTCATCACCATCAGGAGAACTCTTCTTAGACGGTGTTTCTGTGGGAACTGATACAGGAGATCAGACTGGCAGAACAGACTGGGACACCAATCTGAGAATCGGAAGGCCAGGTACAAATGAGAGGTATTTCGATGGTACGATAGACGACGTTCGCGTTTATAACCGCGCGTTGGACGTCAATGAAATCGCTCAGTTGGCTAATACCATCAGTTATGAAGCTTTCACCGAGGCCAAGGTTAGTTCCGACGATACATCTATTACGATTCCAACGCCGGGCGGCAGCACGGTTTCAACACTTGGTTCGTGGACTTCAGGTCTTACGCATACAGTCGAATCCGGCTCAAACCGGCTATTGGTGTTTACTGCACATGCTGAGGATGACGCTGCCATAGGCCTCACCTCTGTAACGTATGGCGGCCAGCCTATGACAAAGGTCATCGAAGAAGTGGTCAGCGGTGGGAGCCCCACAACTTATTATGCATACGTTGTGGCCTATGTCCTCGACGAAGCCGGTATCAATGCTGCGACCAGTGATACATTTGTTCCTACTTGGAGTGGTTCGCCGTATGACGTCTCATACGCCAGTGTATTTCTTTCCAACGTCGACCAGGCAGACCCTATCGGTGCATCAGACGACAACAGTACGACAACGGCTACTCCAAATCCAATTACAACCAGCGACCTTAGCACAACAAACGGTGATATGGTAATTGTTGCCGCAACCTGTGGTGATGCAGGCGATTATACGGTGAACAACGACTTTACTGAAGCTGTCGAACTTGACATGGCTTCATCTGTTGGTGTAGCCGGATACAAAGCCGCAACGGGTGAAAATGAAACTCCGAGCGTAACTCACTCAGGTCCGAACCGCCAGATAATCATTGGTTTCGTAGTACAGAGTGGAAGTATCAGCAGTATTGAAGGTGACTTACTAATTGCGGCAGTCGCCACCGATGGAGATACTTCGTCCTCGTTGGCGCCTCCGGGAGGCGAAGGCTGGACCGAGATAGACGTAGATAATTACGGCGGTCAAGTGACACTTGGCGCCTGGTGGAAACTTGCCGATGCCTCGGAGTCAGCAAGCCACCAGTTTAGCTGGACGGGGGATGAGCAGGCTTATGGATGGATAATGAGATTTACGGGTCATGACCCCACCGACCCGATTAATGACTGGTCGGCCGGCGGCGATTCCAGCAGCACACCAGCCAGTCCGGAAGTGACAACCACGCTCGACAATTGCCTGATTCTCCGTCTTGGAGCTTTTGATGATGATGATATAACAATAGACGACCCCGGTCTTTCCGGTCATACCGCTATTACGATGAATGAAAGTGCCAGCAACGGCAGCGGTATGGTTTCCATACTTGGTTCGTGGGCAACAGGCACAACTCATACCGAAGAAGCGGGCTCCGACCGTGCCTTGATTTTCATCGCGCACTGGGAGGATAACGTCGCGCCATCTCTGACCGTGACCTACGGCGGCCAAACGATGACCAAGGTCATTGATATCACCGCCGGCGCGAGCAGCTTTCGGAATTACGTTGCGGCCTTTATCCTGGACGAAGCCGGTATAACTGCCGCGACCGGCGATACGTTCGTTCCCACCTGGGGCGACCCACCCAGCAGCGTTACGTACGCCAGCGTATTCCTTCAGAACGTGGACCAGGCCGATATCATCGGAGCTACTGACAGCGCAAGTACGACAAGCGGCACCAATCCAATCGAGACCGGCCCACTTTCTACAGAAGACGGCGATATGGTAATTGTAGCTGCTGTTTGCGGTAATAACGGCTCATATACATTAAACAACGGCTTTACTGAAGGGACGGACCAATCGGTTGGCAGTAACGGGCATACTGGTGTAACCGGCCACAAGGCCGCAACCGGCGCAGATGAAACACCGAGTGCAACGCACACTGACGCCAATCGTCAGGCGATTATAGGCTTTGTAGTGCAAAGTGGTAGTAGCAACGACACGGTCTCGGGAGGTGCCGGATACGTTATGCAGACGAGCAGCGGCGACAGTGGAACCTCGGATTTTACTCTAAACTCAGCGAATGAGGCACAAATGATAACGATAGCAATAGCCCCGGACGTTTCGGAGGACCTCGATGCCTGCGGCAACAGTATACGGCCGTGAAGTAACTATGAAAGCAACACGAAAAAATAATGGTTCGGTACTTCTGGTAGTTGTATTTGCGGCAGCGCTACTGTCTGCGATTACTATTGGCATACTGCAGATGAGCACTGAGGAAATACAGCTCATGCAAAATCAAATCGGCGCTACCGAGGCCTTGGCCACTGCCGAGGCCGGACTTAACGATGCCTTTGCGAGAATCCGCCAGGGTAGTGACCCGAATATAGCAGGTGAGCCTTTCAATGGCGGCTCGTATACCGTAACCGCCGGAGCGTCTGCTGTGTCAGATTTGTTGATTACCTCGACGGGTACTACGTCGCAGGGTTTTGTAGCCAGAGTCGAAGCTGACATAACGGTGGGAAGCAGCAGTCCTTACATAGTAAGAATTGATAAACTGAGGATTAACGAATGAAGTCAGATGCCAAAATCGCACTGGGTATAGATGTCTCTGAAACCCGTATAGACATGGCACTGCTTAAAAAAGAGGGCAATGGTGTCAAACTGCTGAAGACCGCCAGCGGTCCTGTTCCTGAAGGAGCGATAAAAGACGGCAACATTGAAAACACTGCAGTTTTAGCTAAGGCGATAAAAGGACTGAAAAACCGCATCGGAATGCAGACAGCTCGAACTGTTGTATCGCTATTTGCCGAGCCGACAACTATGCAAATTGTGGACATACCCAGGCAGGTTCCGAGCAACATAGGGAAATTCGTCCGGGACCAGGTGAAACACTTTGCTGTCTTGCTGGGCAAGAGAATTGCTTTGGATTTCTTTGCGGTCTCTGGAGTCGGCTCGGAAGCAGGTCTTGCAAGCCGTGTTCTTACCGTTGCTACTGATGGCCAACAGGTAGATAAGCTTGTCGAAATGTACAGCCGAGCCGGCATTACTGTTGAGGCGATTGAGCCGCCGCTGCTTGCCTGTACCAGAGCGCTGTATGCTGAGAAGATAGAAGGAAAGTTTGATTCCAACGTGCTTATAGCTGTATTGCGGGATAATAGCTTAACTCTGTGCGTATTCAGAAAGCAGACCATGGACTTTGTCAGAACGAGGCAGATTAGTGAAGAAAAAGCAGGGCAGGGTGAGCTCTGTCAGTGGCTCGCAGGTCAGATGAATACGATTATCCAATCTTATGACGTTGAAGCCCCACTCAGTTGTAGAAAGTGGGAAGTCACCGTCGTTGCAGATTGTGCACGATTACCTGCCGATGCCCAGGAGGCTCTGAGAGCGAATGTTGCACGTACTAATCTACAACTGTTAACCAGCAAAGATATCTGTCAAGCCACTGTCGTTAGCCAATCCCGCAGATTCACCAATTGTCGCCGAGCTAATGAACTTTCGTTGCCAGCGATAGGCTTGGCCATGAAGCTTTTGGATGCAAGTGTGTGTAATTTGGGTGTAAACTTGCTTCCCCCGGAGACAATCAGGCTCAGAGCCACTCAAAAAAGAGCTCTAATAACAGCCAATATTATAGCAGCAGTTTTGCTGCTCATGATATTGGTTGTAAGTGGACCTATCTGGAAGATCAAGAAACTAAATGAAAGCATTGAAGACAAAAAGGCCCACCTATCACAGAGCACACATAGTCTGGTCGAAAAACGAGAGTCGGTGGACGAACAAATCAGCACCATAAGCGATAAGCTTAACCGAATAAATAAAATTTTAGATTCACATCGTGACGCATATTGGCCCGGCTTGCTAAGTGATATCGCAAAAAAAAGACCTAAAACTGTATGTATAACCAGCCTGTCCAGCGGACCCGACTACCAGATGTCTCTAAAAGGTCTGGCGATATCAAATGAAGATGTTTATTTGTTCGTGGACGTGCTGAATAAATCTGAGCACATAGACTCAGCTGTTATTTTTGAGACAAAAAAAGATAGCGGTAACAATGGACTAGTAAGCTATGAGATCAGATGCTCTCTGACTGCGAGAAAGGGAGTGTGAGGGATGCTAATTGGTGATTTTGCCAAACTAAATCGCTCATCGCAAAATTCCATCTTTGCTGCATTGATTGTGATTGCGGCGGTGGCAATGTATAAGTGGATATTTACTCCGCACGTCAATTATCTGTTCGCGGCCCAACAGTACAATTTTGCCGTGAGCAAGATTGTGGAGAAAAATACGGACGTCGCTCGTGAAATTGAGGTCGAAACGAAAAAGCTTGGAAGATTATCCGAACAGCTTGCCCTATCCCAGGACAAACTGTTCACTCCTGAGGAGGCTAAAGAGTTCTTTGGTGATTTGCAGACAATTTTCGAAGAAACAGGGTGTATGGTTCATTCACTTAACCTTGCCGTGAACAAACCGCGTGATAAAAACAAACAGTCCGAGAATGTCTCAGGCATAGTCGCTAACAGTGCGAAGTTGAGTGTTAGCGGCCAGTATAACAGTATAATTAGACTGGTGGAAGGACTGCAAGGCCATACCCCAAGGGTTTGGGTAGACTCATTTAAAATGGAAATTATCGACTTCGGTTCTGGCCGACTCAAATGTGACATGACTGTTACAATTTACACAATTCAAAACAGGGAAACCGTTCTATGAATAAGCCCGTGTATGCAAAATTAGTCTTCTGTGGTATTATTTTGGCCGTTGGCGCCTGGCATGGTTTGACACAGGCTCAACCGGTAGAACCTGAATCTGAGCGGAGCAGCACGTCGGATGTCGACGGTGACAACCCTTTTGCAGATTTCTTCAATAGCAAAAAATCCGCAGTGCAAAAAGTCCCCCAAACTTTGGAGCCGGTTGAGGAAAAGCCCGAGTTGTTCCTTGAATCTGTGACCCTTAAATTCTTGGATGCCCAAAATCTTGCGAGAATTATAGCAAATATGTCCTCCGAGTATGGCAAAGTAGCGACCGATCCTAAGAGCAACTCTTTGATAGTCTGTGATACGAATGATATCCTTAACAAAATACTATTCGAAATCAAAAAGGTCGACAAGCCGCCGCAGCAGATTATTATAGAGGCTGTCATTGTCGATGTTCAGTTGGATGACGACATCGAGATCGGAATTAACTGGGATGTCCTCTCGGACAAGCTGTATGACGTCAGTTATAGACAGAATCTCGGCTCTCGCCTGAGCATGGTCCCGGCTACGGCGGATAATATAGCTGATACTACCGCCTATAACACGACCAGTGACATAGGTATTGAAGGAGGGTATTTTGCTCTTATCAGCGGTACAATCCGCCACGCCGTTCATCTTCTTCAGGAAAAAAAGAACATCGAGATACTTGCCAACCCGACAGTTATGGTGGTGAGCGGACAATCCGCTTCGATTGAGACGGTTACCGAACTACCATACCAGGAGCGAACGCAAACATCGCAAGGAGGTGAGCTCGCAGCAACTCAGTTCAAAAAAGTTGGTGTCAAGCTGAATGTGACCGCCATACTTACCGATGACGATTACATTCTTGTTACACTTGAGCCGGAACAGAGCGTAGATACGGGTCTATTTGGCACGACATCTGAAATTCCGATTATTGATACGAGAAAGGCGAAGACCACACTATTGCTGAAAGACGGCCAGGTCGTCATCATGGGTGGACTCAGAAAAAAGGAAACAACTAATCAAGTAAGCCAGATACCTGTTCTCGGAGATTTGCCGCTGGTCGGAATGCTGTTTCGCAACACGCGGGATATCGTTAAAAATTCTGAGCTGCTCGTGTTTATGTCACCGCATATCTACAAAGGTGAGCCTCTATCTGAACAGCACAGAGAAAAGTTTGGTCAGCTTAGGAACAAACCCCCTCTTTCGCTGCCAACCAAGAAAGACAAGGACAACGTTACCAGCGAACAGCCTCAAGAAGAATGAGGCAGTCCCATATCACTGTTTTGCCCCTTAGTTAACCGGTTTGCGTTGGATTTTGTGTTGTTTAACTGCCTGTGTATTTACGTGTTGGCTATCTATATGTTTCTTAAGACTTAACCGGCAGGAGTGTGCAGCGTATGTAGTTTCCAAAAGTTGCCGGTTCGAGCCCCTTCGGGTTTTAAGCATCCGAAGGTAATGTCTCGGATTTGCTGTCCCGGTGATTTTCTTTGACACGTCGTATCATTTTTCGTAATTTTTCCGATTGTTCTGTATGGCCAAACAAAAACGGCCTGCAGCGTCGCTTGCAGGTCGTTGATATTCTGTCTTTAGCTTTTCTATCTGTCCTGGGTTAACGGCCCCAGACGCTCGCAAAATCAGCGAAATCCCGGAAGTCAACGATATTGTTCTGGTCCTTGCAGAAATCGCCTGGGATGTCTTGGCCGGTATTGAGCCAATTTTCGCACAGAACATTAAGGTCACCCCAGCCGAGAGACTTGTCATTATCAAGGTCATAAGTACTGATGTCCTCGAAGTCCTGGGCTGCCAAGTTGTCGTTCACTTCGTTATAACTTCTCTGAGAAGGCCCAAAGATATAGCCGTCTTTTACCGGTTCAACTGTTCCGGACCAGTTGTGCACAACTGGGATCTCATAATAGCCGTTCGGGTCGGTTGTAACGCTGACTCCGCCGCTATCTGCTGTTACCATTACACCTTCTATCGGCGTATCATCAAGTTCATAAACTTGACCTGAGATAGTGTTGAGTGGAGCCGTAAAAGCGGCTGCTGAATGAGCTATTGCGCAATTGCTGTCGCTAATGTTCCAGCCGACCGTTACTGGTCCGGCTAAAATTACGGCCTTAATACTACCGGCGGTTGTGATATTGTCCCCATCTATATTGAATTTTGTTATCTGGCCGCCGCCGGCAGCGGTAAGCACTCCCTCGCTGCTGCAACCGACGATATCGACTATCCAGGCGCTATCGGTCTGGATGATAACGTCGGTGGATATACTGTTCGCATCCTGAGCTGAACTTGTAGCGACGGCATGAGGGGGTTGTTGGTCAATGCCGCTTAGCGTAACGACACCACCACATCTTTTGTCTACATCGCCTGAAAAGTTAATCTCGAGTCTGTAATTGCCTGCATTTGGCAAATCGTTGTCCAGCAAATAAAACAACTGTGTTACCACGTACCTGCCATCCGTGAAAACCAATCGGCCGGAGCCGGGTACTTCATTCATGTCTATGTAATCATATTTAACGCTGTCTATTACAAGGTCACACGGGTCGACGTCTTCGCCACAGACGCCCACAACGAGAACCCTGTTGCTGTCCTGGGGGATTGAGTAACGCCAGCTCAAGACATCACCTTGGCGGCTGCTGGAGAAGCTGTTGGTTGGCAGGGTCAGGGTGTTTGCGGCATCAGCAAAACGTGCTCCGAGTGTCACCGTTCCGCTCGCATTGTAATGCATATTGTCACTGCGAAGGGGCAGGTCATCGGTATCGACCAGTGCCGTGTTTGGCACCATTTGGCTGACATTCACTTGTGCCTGCCGGACAATGTCCCCCCATATCCAGACAGGCGATTGCGAGATGCGGCCGATTACAAACGGCAGGTCGGGTACACCAAAGTCGGCTCGAATGTGTTGTATAAAACCGGTCAGATTCTGTTGATATTCCTGGGCGTGCTCCAAGGTGGAGTGAATCGACCACGCATCGGACTCACCCTGCATCCAGATCATACCGACTATCTCCGGCTCGCTAACTGACAGCAGAGCATTGTCAACTGCACTCATAAAGTTTGTATATTGGACACCGTCATCAGGCCGCCAATCGTTCCAGAGGTTTGTCCCGCCGACGGCGTATTTGACAAAGACTATATCTTCGCCGGGCTGAGCATCGACAATATCACGGCAGAATGTAATCTCCGGCCCAAAATAGCTGCTGCCGCCTCCAAGGCCCGGGTGCAAATAGGTCCAGGCGCCGCCCCAATAAATGTCGATGTCTGTTCGTGGCTGCTGCAATTCCTGAGGCAGGTTGCTGTTGTAAGCCCATCCGACCATATTTGATTGGCCCGCCAGCAGGAGAACTTTGGTTGTCTGGGCCTGACAAATCGAAGTGTCCAAGGCCGATATAACTGCTGAAATCAGAATCGTAATCCTTACAGCAATTAAATACAACGCCGATTTTTGTATTTTGCGGCCCATAATACTCATGTGTCTGAGAAGCTGTTTTGTCAGCTCCGCTTTAATCGGCCAAATCTACGACGTTATTTAGGGATAAAATGAAGTGATTTTTCGCTTCTTCAACGGTACCGTTGCTAACCGTTTTGCGCATATGTCAAACCCTATACCCATAGACCTATACGCGCTTCACTTCAAAGAAAAATAGAACCGCCTAAAAAGGTGAGTTTTCCCTGCCCCCAATTCCAGTCGGTATTATAACACAATGTACAACCTGATGCAAGCATAAAATTACTTTTTTTAAAGAAGCGAAGGGCCTTACAAATACCACAAAAAATCTTTCCGGCCGAGGCCGAATAGGCCCCTGAGGCATAGGAATCAGGTAAAAACCTGAAGTTGTTGTATGATTCAGTGTCCAGTTCTTTGGGGTGAACTGCAAGTTCGGTCAACCATGCAATACTGTTATTATAGTGATGGTGGAGGGACGGGTTTGAGGTTACCAGGCCAGGCCGAAGATAGAGAAGTCTTCCATGTTCACGATTCCATCCGGCTGGAAATCAGCGGGGATGCCTGTACCTGTTTCAAGCCAGCGGTCGCACAGTTCTGCAAGATCGGGAAGTTCAATATAGCCGTTAAGGTCAAGATCGGTCTTTGGGGGCCAATCCAGGAGCCTCGCATCAGTTATCTCGAAGTTCTCCAAAAAGGCTTCTCCCGACCAAAGATAGACGCGGTCTGAACCTCCACCAATAGCTACATCGACAGATGATGACCATTGACCCTGCAGGGGATTAGGGATATTTTGCCAAAGATAAGCATCGTTACCGTCAAATCCGGTATGGCTTAAGTAAACAGCATTTGAATCCGCGTCATACCAGCAATACAGCGTGCCGTCATTCGAAGCCCTGGGTTCCCGTTCAAATACGAAATTGCCATCAACGACGGCGTCATAGTAGAAATACGGAGTGTTACTATCGGAGCCGGCTGATATCGCAACATAATTAGTACCATCTGAAATATCCATTCCTATCCACCCGGCTTGGCTGCTTACAGCGCTATAATGAAAATCCACCTTGACGGCAAAGCTCTCGTTGACGTCAAACCGCCAGCCGTTAGCTACATAACACTTGACAAAGCTATCAAACTTACTGCTACTCACAAACTCCAGTCTTTGATTTGTCTCCTTAAGGCCATCTTTAAGAAAACCAACCAAGGCTTCATACCAAACCGCCGCCATCTTTGTGTAGCCATTGTCGTTTGGGTGCAAATCGTCCTCCATGTCGGTTGAATAGTTTAATGCACCTTCCATATCTACGATAATAATATCATCGCCAGCGGCAATGCGCCCCCAAGCCATATCGTTGACTTCATTGTTAAACTGTGTTGTTTCAGGGCTGTAGGTCCGCCTGTTGATTATGAGAGCCAGGATAACCGTAATGTCCTCGCTATATCTATCAATCTCATCAAGGATGTCACTAATCTCGTTAGGGTCCTGGTCTCCAAGGAAAATGTCATTAGTTCCGATGTGCAGCAGTACAATGTCTGCGGGGTTAGCCACCAGCCGGTTGTAGACTTGCCCTAAAATGTCGTCACTTGTTTCTGTGGCATCGGCATGCCAGCCTCCATGGCCCTCGTTGTCTGGGTCGGCGAAATCACCATTGATTTGACTTCCCACAAAGTCAATACTGTAACCGGCGTTTACCAGTTCAAGGTATAAGGGCTTTCGGTAGCTATTGCTATCAGTGGGGCTGACACCGGCGGTTATGGAGTCGCCTAAGGGCATTATTCTTACGAGCCCATAGGCTAGCGTCCCGGCCGGGAAACAGCTCATGAGCGCCACGCTGAATGTTATTAAAAGCAGTCTTTGTTTCAGGGCCACTGCAAACATTTTCCTCTAAGAATTATCCTGGCCGGTTGTGAGCAGCGCAAATGTTTCGCCTTTACATCCTTGTGTGAGTGCGTGCGGAAAGGGACAAGCTTGAAACGTCACCGGCTTTTCAAAATTGCATAAGGCACAGGCAACTGCCGAAAGTTACTTTCCCTTTTCATCACCGTTGTTGTCCTCCTGCCTATAAGAACGCGGCTTGACCGCCCACAAGGTCACCGAATCCATTGTATTATAATACTCAACTGTTTTCCAAATGTCAATGACTTAGTTCACAGATTTTGAGGCTCTCTATAGGCATTTTTAAAAAAGGTCACTATGCATAATAGCTTCGGATAGAGTCAAAACCCTCAGCCAGAGAAGCCACGAGGTCCATTAGCACCGGCAGGGGGGACTATTAACTGGCTGCATACTATGGGTATAGAAAAAGAGTAAAAACTGTTGCTTGAAAATCGCATTAAGGTTTATATCATAACAATCTTAAGGATGCTGGAGACAGCGATATGTGCCCTGGGCAGGCGAGGCTAATTATCAACACAGTCAAAAAGGATGCTTTGGTCTGAGGAGGTTGAATCGCCAGTGATTGAGCCCATGAGATCAAAATCGTCTCTCAAAAGTTTGACGAAAAAGGGTTTTGGCCAACAAAACAAAAT
Source organism: uncultured Pirellulales bacterium (assembly GCA_964434085.1). Lineage (GTDB taxonomy): Bacteria > Planctomycetota > Phycisphaerae > Sedimentisphaerales > Anaerobacaceae > JBBABK01. The sequence continues at coordinate 1,140 of CAYSTP010000019.1, read as the reverse complement.
CATGCAGAAGGACAGAGACCAATCATTTGATGCATTTCGTGGGCTTGCGATGATTGCTGTTGTTGGAATTCATGTACTTTTCCTTGGTGGTTATTGGGGATCCAGTCTACTTTTTTATTGCCAGTTGTTCGACTTTGGTGTCCCTGTGCTTATCTTTATTTCTGGATATTGGACATCTCAGAAATCGATTAAATCATTAAAAGACTACAGGGTTTTCCTTACAAGAAGGCTTACACGGATTCTTATACCATATTTGTTCTGGTCGTTTCTTTTTCTGGCCTATGCTGCCATTAGAACAGGCGATATCAACGTGCAAAAGATAATAGTCAAACTTCTGTTAGGCAGAGCCTCTTTCCCTTATTTCTTTATCATATTGATTGCCCAATTCTATTTAATAGCGCCGCTTTTATATTATATTAATCGTAAACGATATGGGTTAATATTGGTTCTAATAGTGAACGTGATAAGCCTGTCACTTAGCTATCCCTTAAGATTGAACTACGACAACTGGACGCCATTTCTGGTGACGTTTTGTTCGTGGATAATTTTTTATGAAATTGGCTTATTGGCGGGCCGTTGCGATAATAGAATATTTGCCATGAAAGGAGGCTTGCTGTTTATTTTGCCGGTCTTGCTTGCTTGCTTGGGGATTTCACAATTGGAGGGAGTGATTATATTGTCAAAATACAATGATATGGATTTTGCGGCTCATTCTCTAAAATATTCTTCATTCTTATATTCTGTATGTGTAATTTTTGGCTTTCTTTTTTTGAGGGAACATTTTAGGTCTTGGCCAAAACTGTTAGTAACGATTGGTTATTTCTCTTTTGGAATATACCTTATACACGTACCTGTCCTTACCCGCGTTGTTAGAGTTTTCAAAGCGACCGTAATCTATTCATATCCGGTGCTATACCAGCTTGTTGTTGGTTTGATGACAATATCAATATGTTTAGCTCTGATTGGCGTTACTCGTCTGCTGCTGCCAAAACCCTTTTGCCGAAGGGTATTTGGTTTTTGATTTGAGGGGGCGGTGGGCAAATGGTTGGCGGGTCGCTGGCGTTGAACACGATATCGTGACTTGCAGAAGCCGGGCCGGTATGTAATACTGCAAAAAAAAGGCCCGCAGAAACTCTGCAG
>CAYSTP010000018.1:0-19663 GCA_964434085.1 uncultured Pirellulales bacterium | reverse complement strand
AAATCTATACCCATATCCGTGCTGAACCAGCCTAATATTGAGTCCAGTAGCAAGTTAGACTCCCTTCTCGAGTATCGATTGACTACGTTATATACGAAATGCTTTTTTTGTCAATAGCCAACCGACATGGCTACGGCTTGGCGTGTACGCCAAGACGAGTTACTGTGGAGGCAGTATAGTCCCATACTGCACGTAGCACATATAAAGAACGTAGCCGATGGTAGCTACAGCCAATCCAAAGGCTATGGCGAGGATTACCGTATAGAGGTTATTTAGCGGTGTAATTTTTTGACCGGGCCCCTGCTGCGGACTCATTTGGCAAACCTTAATCAATCGTCAATACATTATAGCTAACAACCCCGTTTTGCAGCCAATAGCAAAACTGGGAACCCAACAGCCTCAAAGATTCGTCGAAGCATTGTCGCCGACCATGGGCTGCTGCTGCACAAGCTCCAACACACCAACCGATTCTTCGACATCAACGCTGATAATGAGTATATCGCAAATGAACTGGTCACCGCGGGTGACATGGAATCTCATGCCTTTGGTCACGCCGTCAACCGAACCGACGGAAACAGCGGCCATCGAGTTTCTCATATCAACCGCCGTCACCAAAGCCTTGATGTCAATGTCTCTTACCGGCAGGGTGGCCGTGGCTGTCTCCCGCGGAACAGTGACAGGCATTGGCCGTTCCGCTTGCTGGCCGAAGGCCTTGAGCGGTTCATTCAAGCGACCAAGCAGCTCGGTCTTTTCTTCTTCGAGAGCTTTCACCTTATCCTGCAGCGTTTTCAGCACAGCGTCTCTTTCAAGCAGTGCGACAGAGGTTTCATCCAGTTCCTTTTTAAGCTTTACCGCTTCGGCCCGGGCCTTGTCCAGCTCCTCCTGCGCGTTCTTAAGAAGCTTGCGCTGGTTTTCTTCAGCCTGGCGAAAACCGTCGGCAAGCGCGGTCCATTTGTCGGCCTCATCCAGCAATCTGGCTACCTCAGCCTTTTGCCTGCTAAGCTCCCCTGTGACACCGCTGAGCTGACTATTGAGTTCTGTAATCTGTTTGTTTAAGTCCCTCTCTCTCTGCGTGAACTGAGTCTTTGCCTTTTCAAGGTCACTGTTCGCGGCATCGGTTCGCTGCTGTGCCTGCTGAAGTTGCTGTTTATAATCCTGGGCCTTGTCTTTGTAACTCTCGGCGCTTGCAACGTAACTAACCACCATTGCGCACAAAACTACAGTGGCGAACGTCAGCAAGACTATCAGAATCTTCGTGAGCGGACTCAAAACAGGTTCCTTTCAAAAACAACTGTCAAACAATTGTGTTTTTTACCCCACCCAATTTAGCAGTTCACGGGGTTATAGTCTATATATTTTAAGGGTTTTGAGGCATTTGGTCAAGTTAATTCTGGTAAAATACGTAAGCTGGCAAAGGCTTCTACAAAGCTAAAAACGTCTTATAATCTTGCATTTGGCTGTCCTGCTACGGCTCGGTCTTCGCCGAGACAAGTGCTGTCGCCTCGAAGACAGCCTGGGCCGCGGCCAACCTAACCAGCGGCGAATCACTCTCAATCAGTTTCGGCAGGTAGCCGGTTACTTTCGGCGTACCCAAGCGCCCGATAGCAAGGGCCGTAAGCACCATGATTCGCTCCTGACCGGATTGGTCCAAACCGGCAGTGAGACGTTCCTCAAATACACTGAGCACCACCTGCTCGCCGGACATATCGCCAAGCTCTGCGAGCTTTTCCGCGGCGGCAAGACGCACCTCCAGAACATCATCGTCGAGCTTGGTGAGCAGCACCTCTTTGGCCTGGTTAGTCCCCAAAGCGCCCATCGCGCTTATTCCGATAATTTTCGCCTCGACAAACTTGCTGACGAGCATCGTCCAAATCTTCGGCACTATTGTCTCATCGCCGAGCCTGGCAATTGCCTCCGTGGCCTGGTAGCGAACCTTGGGCGATGAATTATCGTCGTCCTTGGCCCAGTACAGAAGCTTCAGCGAACTTCTATCGCCGGCCTTACCAAGCAGGAAAACCGCATTAGCACGAAGGTCCTGGTCGGGACTTCGCACCGCCTTGCGGATAGGGTCAAGATACTGTTTGTAACCCAGTTTGTACATGGCGTAGGAGGCGGCAATTTTGGTATTGTCATCGGCTACCTGAGTAAGGCGCAGCACGGCGCCTTTGGCAAGGTAATATTCCGTATCGCCAACCGCCAGCGCCGCAGTAAATCTTACCGGTACGTAGTCATCGCCGAGGAGCTTCTGGACCCTGGGGATAAGCTGCTTCTGGCCGGTAGTGGCAACAACCTCAATTGCATTTGCTCTGATAGCCGGGTCGGGATTGTTCAGAGCGTTCTCGATAATAAGCAGGGCCTTCGGCCGTAATTTTTCCGGGCTGGTTCTGCCCGGCAGCCTGACCCGCTCAAGCGATTGCTTGCAGCCGCAAAATACCGACAGACCGACTGATACAGCCAAAAACGCTGCGACTATTGCCGGCGTCCAAAATGTCCTAAACGGGCGTTTACCGCTTTTCATTTGTGCCAACCTTCTTCGTAATATTTCGGACAACCGGCCCAGACAGCAGCAGAATTAGTATGCATAACACGACGGCCACACAACCTGTATCCAGCCACTGTCCCAATCGGCTGAAAATCGTTACCCGGCCGTCAATGACGACCCTGTCGGCGAAGTAACCTTCCACGCCGGTCCTGATAAAGGCTTCTTTTGGCAGGTCCCCTGCCATATAGCCATTTTGTATGCGTCCCAGCGAGTCAATCAGACAACTGACACCGGTATTAACGCTGCGCAGGACTGAAAGCCTGTTCTCAACGGCTCGAAACACACAGGCTATCGTATGCTGCTGCAATTCAGTACTCGCCTTGACCCTGCCGTCCGTAAACTTAACGAACCAGCCGTCGTTGCTTATATTGACCAGCCAGTCAACCTTTTTCGCACCATTTTCATCGAGGGTGAATCCGCGGGCGATTTCCGGTATGGTCCCTTCGTAGCATATCATCACGCCGAACTTGTAGTCCTTTTCCTCTGCGTTACCTCTCATATCAAAAACTGTGAACCCCGTCCCCGGTTCAAGGTTATAGTCGAAATCGTAAGGGCTGAATTTCATAAGAAGATTATAGAGCCACGGCACAGTTTTCTTAAACGGCACCACCTCGCCGAACGGCACCAAATGAATCTTGTTATACTTGACCGGCGCCTGCCTGCTCCCCAGGGGGTCACCGCCCGGCTCATATAAAAAGGCGGAGTTGTACCTGTCCAGAGCGAGGCTTCCATCTTGTTCATACCTGACCTCGCCGCCCGGCGCACCGACAAGCACATAAACACCTTCGCGAGCATGTTCACAGAGGGCTTTATGAAAAAAGATATTCTGCCGGGCGTCCAGCAGAAACAGCCAGACGGCCTTGTCCATTATCACCGGCATTATCGTCTCCGGCCAGACTACCAGTTCGGCCCCTTCGGCGGCAGCGGTTCTGCTCAGGGCTAAAAGCCGCTCGAATACCTGCCGGTTGACCTCGAAAACTTCCGAATCCTTAACCGACTGCGGCAGATTGGACTGGACCGCAGCTATTACCGGGCCCTGCTCCAGGGTGCGTTCATATTCATCGATACGATACCTTCCATAAAAGACGGTCCCAGCCAGAACAGACAGGACGATTACCAACTTCGTGATGAAGCTTGTTCGTGTCAGCTCTTTGGCGCGCAGGGCGAGTATGAATTCGACAACAAAACCGTTAACCAAGGCCACAAGGAAAGAGACTCCCGCGGCCCCGAATATATCAGCGATTTGAATCAGCGTGACATTCGCATACTGGCTGTGTGCAAGATGCCGCCAGTAAAATCCGCCCAGAAAGAGACCCTGGAGGTATTCGATACCGACTATTAAAACAGGTACTGCTACAAACAGCGGAATCTTCTTTTCCCTACAGAAACGCAGCGCCAGAACAAGTACCGGCCAAAGCAAGGCGGTATAAGCACAAAAGACTATCCAGCCGCTTACGGTGACATAGCCCATCCAGTAGATATTGCCCAGCCAGTAAAACAACGCAATTATATAGGATGTCAGGACAAGGTGAGCTGTTCTTGAATTACTTAAGGCAATCAAAATAAACGGGACGTATGCAACCCACGCCAGAAACGAAAGACCGAAAGGCGGCTGAATCACAGTCAACAAAATCGCACTTGCAACAAAAGTAACAAAACAGTAAAGGACACTCTTTTGACGTGGTTTTGTCAATCTGCCAGTACCTCCAGTGCCGCGGTTATCTTTTCACGACCAAGTTTATTCGAACCATTGACCCTGACGTTGAGCTGATTAATGAAGATTTCAACAAGGTTCCTGTCGCCGAGTATTTGTCTGGCGGGCATAGACATATCGAGTACCAGTCTTCTGACCTCATCAAATTCATGGGGACTCAGGAACAAATTATCTTGCTTTAATTTAAGCTCCTTGAGTCGTGCCTTTGTGTTCGCAACGTATTGTTCTGAGATGTCTATTCCCGCATAGTCCCTGCCCAACTGGACGGCCGCGGCGGCAGTTGTACCGGAACCTATGAATGGGTCGAGAACAAGGTCGCCGGAATTCGAGCTTGCTGCAATGATTCTTTTGAGCAGACTCTCCGGCATTTGACAGGGATGCCAGTCCTGCCTTTCATTGAAGGTTCCACATACCCGCGAGTACTCGGTCCAGACATCGTCGGGCATCTTGCCTTGGGGATTTGCTCGTCTGTCGTTATAAATTAGTTGACGGTCCGAAGGTACCCGCACGGCCCAATCGTTAAAGGTGAAATTATTCTTATCATTTACAAAGTAGAAGATGTGCGTATGGGCACGGGCGAATTTGTTTTTGGTCTGCTGGCCGAACGTATAGTGCCAGACTATCCAGTTACGCATAAACAAGCCGATTTCATCGGCAATGAGCTTTACATTAGCAGCGTAATCATCACCGATTGCAATGCAAAACGAACCGTGAGGTTTTAGCACCTTCTTGCAGGCACTCATCCACACCTTTGTCCACGCAATATAGTTTTTGCTTTTAACCTTGTCGTAGTACTTGTCGTACTTGTAGCCGATATTGAAAGGCGGGTCGGCAAAAATTAAATCTGCAAAGGGCTTTTTAACCTTACCGAGGATTTCTATACAGTCCCCGCAAACAATCCTGTTGCGCAGCTTCTCCATGCCAATATGATATGAACAAGGGCTAAGTTTGCAAGCAGAATTGACAACAAAGGCAACGTCAACTAATTATTTTCTCAAGCTGGGGCACAAGATTTGGCAGGTCCACACTGATAATTTCCCAAACCACATCCAAATCAACATCGAAGTAGCCGTGAATCAGACGATTTCTTGTGGCACCAATTTGACACCAGGGGATTTCGGGGAACTTTTCCTGAAAGTCGTCTGATACGTTGTTTGCCGCCTCGCCAATAACTTCCAAAAGCCTCACCAGGGACAAGGTTAATTTTTCGTCCTCATCAAGAGCATTTCTGTTTGCGCCCGCAGAAAACTCCAAGGCCCTTTGCGCAGCATCGAGCATGTGCCTGACTCGAACCAGGTCGTCAGTCCGCGGCATACTGCACCTCCGCCTGCCTGAGCACTTCGTCCCTGAAGTACCTGCTCAGGAAATTCGGTGTATTAAGCTCGACTTTCCTGCCGAGCAATTCCGACAGTTCGTCCTGTATCTTAAAAAAGGCAAATCCCGGGACGTGACCCGGCTCGAACTCCACCAGTATGTCTATATCACTATCAGAGGAAAACTTCTCGCCCAGAGCTGAGCCAAAAACAGAAAGCTTAGTTATGTGATTTCGCCTGCAAAGCTTTTTAATCTCGTCTTTGGGTATGTAAATGGCCGGGTTCATAGTTATCTGCGAATTTACTCAAGGTTTTATGACGTGCTGTTCGGTGAAAACCTTGCCGGACACGTAGTCGGTGAAGGTTGCTTTGACCGTTAATGGCTTATCAAAAGCCTTGACAATATCGGCGATGTCGAAGACGAGGCGGTAATTGGAGGTTACTATCGTGGCAAACCACATTTTCTTTAATTCGTCCGGGCCGACCTGCCACTTGCCAAGCAGCGCGCTTTCGTCGGTTCCCTTGTTAAGGTCCCACAACTCGACTTCAACAGAGCCGGAGGCCTTGATGATATCGCCCTGCGAGTCTATCGGCTGGATGTAAACGATGAGCTTTTCCTTTGTGCCGTTTTTGTCCCTGTCGTAGAAATTCGTATATTTGGTCAGTTTTACCGATTGAAGCTCATATAGGCTGTCAACCCGGACTTCAGGACTCAGCTCGGCAAGAGACTTAACCTGATTGACAAGCTGCTGATTCTGTGCCTGGGTTGACTCAATGTCTTTCTGAAGCTGTCTGTTCTCTTTTTCAAGCCGGGCATTCTTATTCTCCAGCAGCTTGACGTAGTTATCACCGGCGCAGCCGGCGATAAATAAAAGAGATATTAAAACAAAAAATGTGTATGCTCTCACTTTTGCTTCTCCACAGGATGGCCAAGCCCACTCTTCAAATTGTATCGCGGCGGTTAATCAGTCCGAAACCAACACAGCAGATTTACTCGTCGCTTTCGGCTTCTGCTTTCTCAGTGACAATTACCGGCGCTTTCTGCAATATCCTGTCCGCCAGGCCGTAGCCGATGGCTTCTTCGGCCTCCAGCCAGAGGTTCCTGTCGCAATCCTTTTCTATTTTCTCGGCCGACTGATTTGTATGCGCCGCAAGTATCTTATAAAGTCGTTCGCGAAGTCGCAATATCTCTTTTGCTTCGATATCAAGGTCCGTCGCAGGTCCAATCAGGACTCCGGCAATCAGGGGTTGATGCAGCAGAACCCTGCTGTTATTGAGCAGATAACGTTTGCCCTGTTTGCCGCCGGCTAACAGCACAGCCGCCATACTGGCGGCTATGCCCACACAATAAGTGGCCACTTCGCACCGCAGAAACTGCATCGTGTCATAAACAGCCAGGCCGGCGGTAATGGAGCCGCCCGGCGAGTTGATGTAAAAATGAATATCCGTCTTGCTGTCTTCATTACTCAAAAACAGCATCTGAGCGATAATCAGATTCGCCGTGGCATCATCGATTTGGCCGCCCAGGAAAACCACCCTGTCTTTGAGCAGCCTTGAATAGATGTCGTAGGCGCGTTCGGTCCGCCCGCTTTTTTCAATAACAATCGGTACAAGATTCTGATTCAATGCCATTTTGTTTATCCCTGAGCTGTGGGTTTATATTCAATCCTGTTTCTTTTCTTCCGACTCCTGGTCTTTCTTCTTTTCTTCGTCTTCGTGCAGCACATCATCAATCAGGCCGTACTCCTTCGCCTCATCAGCAGTCATATACCTGTCACGTTCTGTCTCTGCTGTAATTTTCTCGATAGGCTGGCCGCTGTGTTTCGACAGAAGCTCGATTATCAGCTTCTTGGCCTTTAGAATCTCCTCAGCCTGAATCTTGATATCCGCGGCCTGACCTGTGACACCACCCCAAGGCTGATGCAGCATTACCTTGGCGTGCGGCAGTGCATGCCGCTTGCCCGCTGCACCTGCAGCCAGAATGACCGCCGCACCGGATTGCGCCCTGCCGATACAGTAGGTAGCCACCGGGCTGCTGATAAAACACATCGTATCGTAAATCGCCATGGTATCGTCAACGCTGCCGCCCGGCGAGTTGACATATAGGCTTATCTCGCTGGCGCGCTTGAGGTTGTCCAGATACAGCAGTTTCATGATAATCTCCGCGGCGCGGGCGTAGTTGATTTCACCGATGAGAAAGACAATACGGTTGTCCAGCAGCATATCGTCCAGCGTCATCTCGCGGGTCCGCTGGTATGGATAAGACCGCACCTGCATTCGGGGGTCGGTACCGCTGATGCTGCTGCTGATGGGGTACTCAATCATCTGTAATTCCTTCAATTGGAGCTTGTCTCGGCCGGTCAAACTAATACCGGCATTCCTGCACTATATCGGGTATTTCTATTTGTCGGCTTTCTTTTTAGTTGTCTTTTTCTGCTTCTTGGCTGGACTTTTATCGGACGAAGCCTTTTTTCCGGTCTTTTTCGCAGTTGATTTTGCGGTTCTTTTGCCGGCTTTCCCGGGTTTTTCTTCGGTTTCGACCTGTTTTTTGGTCTTTTCCACTGTTTTTTCAGATTCGATTTGCGTCACCTTTGCAGATTCGAGCAGCTTCTCGACGCACTTTTCGTCGCGGATTTGCTGGCGGAACTGTTCGAGCGAGCCGTTGCGTTCCATCTCCTGCCGCAGTCTCTCCGGTCGCTGGCCCTGCTGGACGGCCAAGGCAGCTACCTGGCCGTTCAGCTCCTCATCGCCGACCTTGACTTGGAGTTTCTCGGCGACCTTGTCCATAATAAAGAAAGTTTTGAGCTGCTCTTTGGCCCGCTGTTCACTGCCGGCCCTGAGCTGGTCCATCTGCTCTTCGAGCTGCTCACGAGGCAGACCGCGGCTGAGCAGGTTGGCGTACTGCCGACGAAGCAATGTATTCGAGTAGGCTGCGGCAACATCCGTCGGCAGCTCGAAATCGGTCTTTTTAAGCATGTATTTATAGACCTGCTCAACCACACCGAGGCGAATCTGACGCTCTAATCTGGATTGCAGGCTTGTGCGGATTTGCTCTTTCAGTTCCTGCTCGCTGTCAACGCCACAGTTCCTCAGGAAGTTTTCATCAACCGGGGCAGGCCTGAGATACTTGATATCCTTGACGGTGATTTCAACCTGCACCTTCTTGTCACGGTACTGTTCTGTGAAGAAGGTCTTGGGGATTTCAATAGTGGCCTGCCTGGTATCGCCGGCCTTTGCACCGATTAGCAATTTATCGAGCTTTTCCACGGGAACCGGGCCGACAAAACTGGTGGGCCTTACATAGATTTCAATATTGTCGTGCTTTTCTTCCTCTTCCACACCCTTGACCTTCAAAACAACGTCGGCGATTATCTGGTCTTCGGCCTCTATTGCCTCGTCGTCTTTACGGGGCGCCCAGATACCGGAGTATCGGCAAAGCCGCTCGATTTCACCATCGACCAGCTCATCGGTAACATCAAGCTTCGGGCGCTCAATAGGGATGCCTTCGAGGCCGGGCAATTCAAACTGCGGCTTGACCTCGACTTCGAAATCGAATTTCATAGGGCCTTCTTCGGGCAGCTCAACCTTCTCGTAATCGACATCGGGCTCACCTAATACGTCCAGCTCGTTGTCCTTTATCGCAGCGTCGCTGGCGTCGGCAAGGAGTTTGAGCTTGATTTGCTCGGAGGTTTCCTTGCCGAAGCGTTTTTCCAGCAGCCGGCGAGGGGCCCTGCCTTTTCTAAAGCCGGGCACGATTGCATCCCTGCCCAGTTCGCTGTATTGCTCGTCGGTGATTCGCTTAATCTTCTCAGCCGGCACTTCCACCGATATCTTTTTCTTGCACGGGCCGACATCTTCGATGGTAACTGCGTTTTTCAGCTCGCTGTCTTGCTGCTGTTTTTGTTCCGCCATTTGTTTGAGCTCCTTGCCGATTCACCAACAGATATTAAACAAAAAAGGCCTTGGGATGCTTGTTTAATGCGTCCTTTTCCCTTAGCCGTAACAGATTGTTTTGAACGTACCAGCGACCAACGCCAAACTACGTGATTAGCCGGTAACTCACTGGTACTATATTAGTATACCTTCCTTACAGAACTTAATCCGGCTTCTAAAGCGGGTGATGAGATTTGAACTCACGACATTCACGTTGGCAACGTGACGCTCTACCACTGAGCTACACCCGCATTTTCGTACTGCGTATTGCGTCGTGCGTGCTGCAGTATGACAAGCACAATTATAAAGGCGCGAATCGCCCTTGCAAGCGAATTTTTCGGGCACGCCTTTTTACCCACACTCGCCGGATTTTTTGCAAACCAGTGACACAGGGTTGTCAGTGTCGGGCGACAGTTGCCAATCTATTCCATAGGGTCTGTCGAAAACAGGTTTGTGGCTGGCCAAGGATTAAAAAACTTGTTCTGGGCTGCAAATCAAAGTTTTGGGGTGGAAAACAAGGCGGTTCTCGACTGTCAAAGGGAAGTATCGGATGGTGACTACGGATTTTCTCCCTCCTAAATCAGGAAAAGGTTGAGCCCAAAGGTTTGCGATATTGTCGATTAAAGATACGCATGGATGTAATTTTGGGCGGAAAAGGATTTTCGCTTCGAACCGAGGGATACGCGAGTTGGGGGGCGGGGCCGTTAGTATTCTGGCGGCCTCGTTCTATGGACCCAGCCAGCCTTGTTCCCGCCCAGCGCTGGGCGGGGCGGGTTGTGAATACTGCACCAGTGCCTGCACAACCGCAGATGAGTTTCTTAAGCCAAACACAGCACAGGTGTAAGGAGCCTTGTTGAGACCCTGCCGTGATAATATCGCGGCAGGGTCGTTTTTTTCATGCACCGCTAATCACCCGCCTGGCTACCGGAACTGGTGGCAATAAGGCATCACTTCTGCTATAATCATATCGCAAGCAAGCAATTCACACAGTGGAGTAGAAAAATGTGCCTGCGCAAACCGATGCACACAATCGCGTGGCTCTTATTTTTTATCGTGCCCGTGGCGGCAGCACCTGGTAGTACGGACCCGAATAAAAATGCTTCGGATGCCAATAAGGTATCCAGGCCGCAGGGAATTTTGCCGCCTGACCACAACCATCCGGCCTTTGGTGAGCGAACCAGGGAGCGACGCCGGCTGGTGGACCGCTATATCCGGGCCGAGGGCGTAAAAGAGCCGAATGTTCTAAATGCGATGCTCACCGTACCGCGGCACGCCTTTGTTCGCGAGAACGATTTGGGCAGGGCCTACGGCGACTATCCACTATCCATCGGATACGGCCAGACAATAAGCCAGCCCTACGTTGTCGCGTACATGACACAAGCGCTGCGGCTGGATGCAAATGACAAAGTTCTGGAAGTCGGGACCGGCTCGGGCTATCAGGCTGCCGTATGCGCCGAGATTGCCGCAGAGGTTTACACCGTTGAAATAATCGAGCCGCTGGCCGAATCGGCGAAGCAGCGGCTGAAGGAGCTCGGTTACCACAACGTTTTTACCAGAGCCGGTGACGGCTATTACGGCTGGGAGGAGCAGGCGCCTTTTGACGCGATTATAGTAACCGCCGCTGCGGGATTTGTGCCGCCGCCTTTAATAAAGCAGCTCAAAGAAGGCGGACGTATGATAGTGCCGGTGGGAAGTCCGTTCGGCAACCAGACACTTATGCTGATTTCCAAAGACCCGGACGGACAAATCCACAGCAAAAGGCTGCTGCCGGTGGTGTTCGTTCCTATGACCGGTCAAATTCAAAAAGAGCAACCCAGGCACGACAAATGACCTCACTCGCTCTGTTTATCTTATCGGGGGCGATTCTCGGCCTGGAGCTTGTGCTGGTACGGGCCTTAGGCATAGGGCACTGGCACCATTTTTCGCATCTGGTAATAAGCACGGCACTGTTGGGGTTCGGAGCGGGGGGAACTCTTGTCACGATATTCAGCAAATCCCTTGCCGCAAATGCAAACAAGATTGCCTGGCTGTGCGCAGCGGCCTCGGCAATGACAATTCCCATCATCTTTCATATAAGTCAAATTGTACCGCTTGATGAGCTGCAACTCATCTGGGATGGTCGCCAGGTATTTTATCTGCTGGCGTATTATCTTCTTTTTTCTATTCCTTTTTTCTTCGGGGCCGTTGCGGTCGCAGCGGTCTTCACTTCTTTTGGTCGGCAGGCCCACAGACTCTACTTTTACAATATGGCAGGGTCCGGTCTTGGAGCGGCAGCGATAGTAGTGCTTATGTACGGTAATTCGCCGACCATCCTGCTGCTGATAATAAGCGCGGCGGGTTTTGTCGCATCGGCCTTATTTGCTCACAGGCTCCGGCATTTGGCATCCGTCCTGACAGTCGTATTCGGTGCAATCTGGGTCGTGCTTTTCACCCCGGCAGGCCCCTGGCCATTGGATTTAAAAATAAGTGAGAACAAGTCACTTGTTTACTACAGGAATCTGCCTGATGCCCGGACACTTGCAACCCGTTACAGTCCGTTGGCCCGTGTCGACTGCATCGATGCGTCGGGAATTCGCAGTTTTGCAGGTTTAAGCATTGCCTATACAGGACCGCTGCCCAGGCAAATGGTAATCATAAGCGACGCAGACGGAGTCTCAGCAGTCAACAGATTTAAGACTGTGTCTGAATTAGATTGCTTCCGCCATACGACTTCAGCCCTTGCGTATTATCTGCCGGGGCCCCCTCCGTCAGGAGTCCAGAGAACAACCACAAAAAAAGCGTTTGGGGAACCCCTGACCGGGCCCAAGGTGTGCGTTATCGGCAGCGGCGGCGGCTCGGACGTTGCGCAGGCGCTGGCCTTTGGCGCCGCAAACGTCACGGCGGTCGAAATGAACGGCCAGGTAACAGAGCTGCTCAATAACGAACTGAGCGGATTTTCGAGCGGCATATATCAGCGAAACGACGTTAATGTCATTATTGCCGAAGGAAGAAGCTTTCTGGAGACGACGCAGCGACGGTTTGACCTGATAAATATTTCTCTGCTGGACTCATTTTCGGCATCTGCGGCGGGATTGTACTCACTGAACGAGAGCCACCTATACACTATCGAGTCAATCGAGAAGTGTCTCGAAAGACTCAACGAAGGAGGGGTACTGAGTATCACACGAATGATTAAGCTGCCGCCGCGGGACAGTCTCAAGATGCTGGCGACCGTTACCGAGGCGCTTCTTCGACGCAAGGTTGCTAAGCCTGCTGAGCATATAATAATGATAAGGAGTTATTCGACTGCGACAATACTTGTTTGTCCCCAGCCGTTCTCAGACACTCAAATCAAAAATGCTCGCGTATTCGCCTCCGAAAATTCATTTGACCTTGTGCACGTACCCGGTATCGAGCCTTATCAGATAAACAAATTTGACGTGCTTGACGAACCTTATTACTACAACGCGGCACAGGCAATCCTCTCAGAAAACAGGGAAACATTCTATGACGGATATGACTACTACATAAAACCAGCCACAGATGACCGGCCTTACTTTTTCGACTTTTTCAAATTTCGTTCTCTACCCAAAATGATTAAAGCTCTCGGTAGGCGGTGGCTTGTTTTCAGCGAGTGGGGTTATATCGTGCTGTTTGCCAATCTTGTCCAGGCAGTGATTACCAGTACGATACTTATATTATTGCCGGTCTGGATTTGCAAAGGGCTCAAGAAAGTTCACACAAGCAGGTTGTCCGTCTTGAGTTATTTTTTGCTGCTGGGTTTTTCTTATATGTTTATTGAAATGGCATTTATTCAGAAGATGACTTTGCTCGTCGGCAGACCTGTTCTGGGCGTTGCGATGACACTTCTGAGTTTTCTGCTGTTTAGCGGCTGCGGCTCCCTCGCAACGGAACGCTGTTACAGTTTATTCTCAAGACAGTCGCTCCTGGTCAAAGTGGCTGTTGCGGCAATTGCATTAGCCGCTTTGGCAAATATATTCTTGTTCAGAAGCGCTTTTGATTATCTTGTCGGGCTGTCCCAGCCTTTAAGGATTCTGCTGGGCATAGCAATCATTGCTCCTCTGGCATTTTTCATGGGAATTCCGTTTCCTACCGCTCTGCGCTGCGTTCATCTCAAAGCGGAAGTACTTACCGCATGGGGCTGGGCGGCAAACGGTTTTGCTTCGGTCGTCGGTGCCGTATTAGGAACGCTCCTGGCTGTTTCAACGGGTTTTACGGCAGTCGCAATTCTCGCAGTCGGTCTGTACACTATAGCCGCGATTATCTCGCCGAAGGTGGTCGGTTAGCAGGTAAGATGCATCGCTGCGACAACATTTCGCCCCGCCGCTGAGAGTTCATTGAAGCGCTCTGCCGCCTGAGCGGTTTTTAGAGCTTCCAGTTGAATGCTTTTTCGACGCAGCACTGCGTGGACTTCTTCAGATACCTGCATCGCGCCATAGGCCCCACAACCGACCACCAGAAGTTCGGGCTCGGCTGATAAAACAGTTTCGAGGTCTCCGGCACAAAGTTCATGGCCTTCCTTTCGCCACCAGTTGGGCTCGATATGGTCTCGAAAGATTAAGCAGTCGCTGGAGTAAGTCACGCCATCGACCACTATCCGGCCAAACTTGTATGAATCTATATGCATTCAAGCCCTCACACGTGAAACTGGAGGGTTTACATCATATTCGATGTGCGCACGGGTGCAAGGGTTTTTGAGTAAGGGAGCCCTTTATATATCCGTGTATCCCGGTGTGTTGGTCGAAGGCGGCCGGCGGGAATCAGTCCTGACGACTTGCTGTACCAGCATGGGCAACAGGCACTTGCGTATCGTCATTTTCGGTGGCGTTAATCCCTCGAACATATTTACCGACAATTTCATAGAGCTTGTCCCTGTTGATAGGCTTTGCGACATAATCGTCGCAACCGGCATCGATGCATTTTTCCCGGTCACCTTCCAGGGCATGAGCTGTCATGGCGATAATCGGGCTTGTCACGCCTTTTTCCCTCAGTGTTTGTGTCGCCTGGTAACCGTCGACGGTAGGCATCTGCATATCCATGACTATCAGATCAAACGGCTGGGCCAGCGCTTTATCAACCGCTTCACGGCCGTCGGCAACGCAGGTAACCTCAAATCCCAACTTTTTAAGCAAGAGACTGGCCAACACCTCGCTGGTCTTGTTATCATCGGCAATCAAGACCTTGCCACAGGTCTGTTTGGCACCGGCTGGCTCCTGCGGCTGGGTTATTTCGATCGGCTCGGTCACCTTGTTGGACTGGGCGTTTGCGGATGGCAATGTAACAGGAATTGTTATGGAGAAGACTGAGCCTTTGCCAATCTCGCTTTTTATATGAATATCTCCGCCCAGCAGCCGTGTGAGTTCTCTTGTAATAGCCAATCCCAGTCCCGTACCGCCATACTCTCTGGTTGTGCTGCCATCCACCTGAGAAAAGGCATCGAAAATACTTTCCTGCTTGTCCCTCGGAATTCCGATGCCGCTATCTTCCACCTCAAATCGAATAAATGGGCGGCGGTCGTGCTCCTGGCGGGACAGACGCAGCAGCACATGGCCCTGAGAAGTGAACTTCATCGCGTTACTGAGAAGATTGAACAGGCACTGCCGCAGGCGCACGGGGTCGGAACGCATAGTTTCAGGCAGGTCGCTACCATGTACGACTTCGAATTTCAAGCCCTTCTTGTCCGCCTGTGGTCTCATCAGGCAGGTTATGTCCCTCAGAAGCGATTCCAGGCTGAACTCGATGGCTTCGGCCTCCAGCTTACCAGCCTCTATTTTAGAGAAATCGAGAATGTCATTAATAAGAGTGAGCAAACTATCGGCCGCGGATTTAATTATCTCCACGTATTCTTTTTGCTGCTCCGCAAGGTCTTCATCCAATAGAATCTCAGTAAAACCGATGATTCCATTCATCGGGGTCCTGATTTCGTGACTCATGTTGGCAAGAAATTCGCTCTTTGCCTGATTGGACAGCATGGCTTCTCTTGTCATCAGGTTGGCCCGCTCAATGGAAACCTGTAGTTGCTTGTTTACAAGCTCTGTTTCCGCCTGAAGGGCCTCGGCCTGCTGCTTTGCCTGGCGCAGTTTC
Organism: uncultured Pirellulales bacterium; assembly: GCA_964434085.1. Taxonomy (GTDB): domain Bacteria; phylum Planctomycetota; class Phycisphaerae; order Sedimentisphaerales; family Anaerobacaceae; genus JBBABK01. The sequence goes on along the minus strand of CAYSTP010000018.1, from coordinate 4,077 downwards.
AGCTCTGATTTTTTACGCTCGATTGTATAACGTATCGACCTTACAATGAGGTCCTTGAGCAGTTTGCCTTTAGCAACGTAATCATCCGCACCGGCTTTAAGGGCAGCGATTGCGCTCTCTTCGTCTTCCATGCCCGTCAGTACAACTACGGGGACTTCCGCATTAAGGCTTCGGAACTTCTTGACCGTTTCAATTCCCCTGCTGTCGGGCAAACCCAAATCCAGCAGAACGACGTCGAAGCTTCCCCGTGCCATCAGCTCGCCGGCCTGAGCAAGCCGCTCAGCCGCCTCTATCTTGAACTTAACCTGTCCACCGGTGTCGGACAGGGCGAGCTTGACGAGCCTTCTGTCTAAAGCATCGTCGTCAATTAATAACACAGAGATTACGGCCATTCTTCCGTTCCTTGTCGCACTCAATATGCTTGCAAACGATAAACCAGTAGTCAGTTAAATCTGTAATTACCTTCTGAAACTCCTCCAATGTTACGGGTTTCCTTACATATCCGGCAGCCTGGAGCTTGAAACTGTCGATAATGTCTATCTCTGAATCCGATGTTGTCAGAATCACCACAGGTATAACATCGAGTACAGGATCGGTTTTAACGGCTTTCAGCAGTTCTTTGCCTCCCATACCAGGCATATTCAAGTCGAGCAGTATCAGGTCGGGCATGGGGCATTCCTCATGACCGGCTTTACTGCGTTCCAGATACTGCATAGCCTGCTCTGTACTGTCGGCAATCTCAAGTTTATTGGCTATTTGTTCACTTCGGAACGATTGTTTTATCAGCTTCTGGTCACCCGGGTCATCTTCGACCAGAAGTATAACTACCGGTTTGAATTCACTCATTGCCTTTTCCTTCATTATCGAGCCTTTTCAAACGATCGACCTCATCTGAGAAGCGTTCATCGCTTGAGCAAGCTTCACCCATATCATTCATTTTCTCACCAGCATAGATGTGGCAAACCAGTATTGAGTGAGCTTTTGAATAATCCGTCGAAGCTTATCCAGGCTGGTGGATTTCTGCACATATCCAGCGGCATGGAGTCTATAGCTTTCCTCAATATCCTGCTGCGAATCGGAAGTCGAGACGACAACTACGGGGATAGTACAGAACTGTTCGTCAGCCTTCATAGTCTGCAGAAACTTCTTTCCACCCATTCCCGGCATGTTAAGGTCGAGCAGGATTATGTCAGGTCGAGGGGTGGATTCGTCGTCCTCTTTGCACTGCCGGAGGTATTCAAGTGCTTCCTCGCCGCTGCCGACAATCTGAAGATTACTCTGGTGCTGCTGAAACCGCAAAGCGTATCTCACCAGTTTCTGGTCTCCAGGGTCGTCTTCTACCAGCAAAACAACCGCAGGTTTTGTTTCTTCCATCTATTCTTCTCCCTAAACTATAGTGCTACTCCTGAATCGACTTGTGACCTCGTATTTACCGCCGCCAGAGCTGTAGGCATCGTAAACCAGAAGGTAGAGCCCTGGCCATAGACTGAGCTGACTCCGATTTCCCCACCATGTCGCTCGACGATTTTCTTGCAAATGGCCAGGCCGATTCCCGTACCTTCGTATTCCTGCCGTGTATGTATTCTCCGGAACATAGTGAAAACGCTCTCGTACTGCTCCTTTTCTATGCCTATACCGTCGTCCTGAACTTCCACCCGCACCATACCGTCATCCTGAATCCCAGAGCAAATAGTAATGTGCGGTATATTGCCGGATTCCTGATACTTTAACCCGTTGGCGATTAGATTCTGCAAAAGCTGCCGAACCTGTGCCGCGTCGCAGTTGACATGATGCAGAGGCTCGGGAACCGTCAGCACGGCATGGGTCTCTTCAAGCTTAACTGCCAATTCGAAGCTCTTTAGTTCCTGTACGACCTCATTCAGGTCCACAGGCTCAAAGTCCACACCCTTGGTGGTAATTCGGGAGTAGCTTAAAAGAGCCTCTATCATCTGCTGCATGCGATTGGCTCCGTCTATCATGAATTCCAGGTTCTCGCGGTCATCGCTTTCGAGCTTATCCGACAGGTTCGCTACGAGTAACTGGCCGAACGCGGATATCTTGCGCAGAGGTTCTCTCAAATCGTGCGAGGCCACATAGGTGAATTCCTGGAGCTGTCGGTTTGAATTGTTGAGTTTCTCTATCATAGCTTCAAGATCGGCCGTGCGCTCGGCAACCTTTTCCTCAAGCTCCTTGTTGGCATCGACTAATGCCTGGTCGCGATGTTGAATCTCGTCAAGCATTTCATTAAAAGCATCTGTAAGCAGACCTATTTCATCATTGCTAACCTTTACGCCGCGAACCGCATAGTCTTTGCCTTCTGAAATGGCCTTGGCAAGCTCGGTCAATTTAACAACGGGCTGAGAAACAACCGACTGAAGCCCCGATGAAATGAAATATGCCGCAAGCAGACTCACGCTAACGATGATCAGAATAATCTTGAAACTGCTGAAAAGCATCCCTCGAAGCGGTTCAAGGTCACTGCGAACACAAACTGTGCCCATTACATCACCATCGAGAATAATCCGCTTGAAGACCGTCAGATAGTCGCCTTTAAACTCATAACCGTCTTCTCGAATGCTGTCCGGCTGGACACCTCTGTCGGCTCCGTAGCGATAGTACGCCGACATTAACTCACCATCCTTGTTATAGATTCCTCCAAAGACAATCGAAGAACCGACTTTAAGCGAGCTTAATGTTTCCTTAGCATCTTCGGCATCTTCGAAAGCCACCGCCGCTTTACAGGCCTCAGCCAGCATCTCAGCCTGAGCGGAGAGATTTATGACCATAAGCTGCCGCAGAACTTTCCACTCATAACCGGTAAATGTGCCGCCGGCGATAATCAGCGTAGCCATACATGTCAGCATGATTATCAGGACCAGCTTGTGTTTGATGGTCATGTTGTGCGATGTCGCCGCCAGCAATCTGCTGATAGCTCTTCGTCTCGGCAATGTCACGTCGGTCTTTCGTCTCATTTGCCTTAACTCCCCGTGTCTTCCGTTATAACACGCTTAGCCAGTTTCAGCAGATTAGAACGCAGCTTAAGGTCCGCTTCTGACGCAGCCGGAATATTTACCTCGAACCGGAGCTTCTCTTGGTATTCGACAAAATTGATAATCCCACCTGTTTCAAGAAAACTTTCTTCTTCTCCAACGGTGAGGACTGAACTGTCTTTCACAAGATTTAGTATCTTGCCGAGATGCTTTTTCTCGCTTTTGCAAATAAATAGCACATGACAGTCTTTAAGAACATTGGGGTCGCTTATCTGTTCGTAAGCTCTAAATATGCGAACCCGAACAGGATTGTTTTCAGAATTCCTTTCCTGAATATCCTTGAAGGTTTTGCATTCCGGGTAATCGCCAACAACAAAAATAGTCATAGCCTCATTTGCATCGGGGACCTTCTCCTCAGGCCAGTCGGTGAACTTCATGAAGTTATACAGAAAAGCGGCTTTTACTTCATGCTCAGGGTATGTTTTGGAGGAGGCGACAGCCAGGCTGGCACAGAGCACCAAAACTACACCACCTACAACAAGTGGCGATGTTCTGCAAGACCTTACGCTCATACTTGATTCACCCTTCAAGAATCCTTGACTCCCGTATTTCGGCAAAGCTCGCGTGAATAATAAGTTAGTTGGGCACACCCGGCTTATCAGGGCACGGTCATCTGTCCTATAATGTTCCCTTTTGCCGAACATTTTTCTTTACTTTGTATGAGCAAACGGAGCCAAATCGCGCCGGCCGGCCGTATTATGAGAATCAGACGTGCCGATTGGTTGTTAGGCGGGGTCTCGAACTCGGCATAAATCACTTAAATGCTGAGCCGGGTCTCAGTGACATTTTATGTGAAAAACTGTGCAATTGTAAGCCGACTTGTGCGCTCCTTCCGATAACAGCGACCATATCGTCCGCCTTATAAAAGTGGCGGCTTGGATTCCGGCGACGATCCGCAGTAGAAGATATTCGCTTCCGCGACGCTGACAAACCGCTACCCACCCACATGTTGCTGTGATTCATCGTTACCATCATCCCAATTTGAAAGTAGAAAGTTGAACAGTAAACCGCATTTGAACAGGATACA
>CAYSTP010000017.1:0-19718 GCA_964434085.1 uncultured Pirellulales bacterium | reverse complement strand
GTTGACCTCGGAAGGCCTCAGTGCATAAAGCTCGCCGTTCTTGTGGAACGAGCGGGAAGAGAGCTTCCGATACAGGCCGATTACGTTGGATTCAAAGCCGATGTCCAAATTGGCAAAATCGTTCAGGTGAACCTTGTGGAGTCGGACGGCAGGGACGAGGTGGTAATCGAATAGGTTATCAGGTAATCAGGTAAATATTTAGCCCCACGTTTCACGTGGGGTCTAGTATCCAGTATCGAGCATCGAGTATTATGGCGCTCAAACGCAAAGCAAAGCAGTTTGACTGGCAGTACAAACACCTGCTCGGACTGCGTGCCCTTTCAGCCGAGCATATCAGCTTTATTCTCGATACCGCCGAGGGCTTCGAGCAAATCAGCACACGTTCGGTGAAAAAAGCTCCACCTTTGCGCGGCAGGGTGGTAGTTAATCTTTTCTTCGAGGACAGCACGAGGACTCGAAACAGCTTTGCCCTCGCGGCCAGCCGGCTCAGCGCCGACGTAATAGAGTTCACAAGGAAAACCAGTTCCGTCAGCAAGGGTGAGACCCTGCTCGATACCGCTCGCAATCTCGAATCGATGGGAGTCGATATTGTGGTAATCCGCCACGGTGCGGCGGGGGCCCCGAAACTATTGAGCAGGAGTATAAATGCCTGCGTGGTCAATGCCGGTGACGGCTATTGCGAGCATCCGACACAGGGCCTGCTCGATGTCTATACTATTCGAAAGCATAAAGGGACCCTTGAAGGACTCAAAATCGCAATTGTAGGAGACATTGCACATTCACGCGTAGCTCGCAGTGATATGTGGGCTATGACAAAGCTCGGTGCGGAGGTGACCTTCGTGGCTCCGCCGACACTGATGCCGGCCGAGGTCGAAAAACTGCCCGTCAAGGTCAGCTACTGGCTCGATGAAGTCATCGACAAAGTCGATGTCATCAATATGCTGCGCATCCAGTTTGAACGCCTGGGCGGCAATCCTTTCCCTTCGGTCCGTGAGTATTCACATTACTTCGGCCTTACAGTAGAGCGAATGAAAAAGGCCAAGCCCGATATCCTCGTTATGCACCCCGGGCCAATCAACAGGGGCCTCGAAATGGAAAGCGAAGTCGCCGACGGCCGCAACAGTGTAATACTCGACCAGGTAAAGAACGGCCTGGCCGTGAGAATGGCAGTACTGTTCTTAGTGAACCAGGCTGCGGCAAAGCAGAATATCTAAGGATTTTGGTTATCGAACGTGAGTAACGAGATACTGATTAAAAATGGCCGTGTAATCGACCCGGCGAATAACCGTGATGAAAAGTGCGATGTGCTTATCAGCGACGGCAAAATCGCCGAGGTTGGGCGCGTCGATAAAAAGGTTGATACGATAATTGACGCCACAGGCAAGCTCGTCACACCGGGTCTGATTGACATGCACGTCCATTTTCGTGAGCCCGGTGATGAAGAGGAGGAAACCATCGCCAGCGGTTCGGCTGCTGCGGTGGCGGCCGGGTTCACTTCCGTCGTATGTATGCCCAATACAAATCCCGCAATACAAAGCGAGACCGACGTCGAGTACATTCACCGAAAAGGCAGACAGGCCCGCAAAACACATGTTTACACAATGGGCAGCATTACAAAAAACAGGGAAGGGGTCGAGCTTGCGGAGATGGGCTTTATGGCCGAGGCCGGTGCCGTCGGTTTTACTGACGACGGAAGTGGAGTTCAGGACCCCTCTGTAATGTTGCGGGCACTCAAATATGCTGCGATGTTCGACACGTTTATTGCCCAGCACTGCCAGGACAACAGTTTTGCCCGCGATGGTGTGATGAACGCCGGCTACAATTCGACCGTGCTGGGCCTGCCCGGTATCGACCCGCTCGCCGAGGAGGCGATGCTCTGGCGCGATATCCAGCTCGTGAAGAAAACCAACGTTCGCTATCATGCTCAGCACATTTCCACCGCCGGCTCCGTGGAGCTGATAAGGCAGACTAAAAAGCTCTCGCTTCCAATCACCTGCGAAGTAACCCCGCACCATTTACTTCTTACCGACGACTGCTGCGCCGATTATGACACGAACTACAAAGTGAATCCGCCCCTTCGCACGGCAGGGGATGTAGAAGCCCTCAAACAGGCTGTTCGCGAAGGCCTGGTCGATGCCCTTGTATCGGACCACGCCCCGCACCTGCAGAGTGAAAAGGAGCTTGAGTTCCTTGCCGCGCCCTTTGGAATCGCCTCGCTCGAATGTACGCTCGGTCTTTACGTCAAGGCACTTATTGAGCCAAAGATTATTGACTGGCCTGGACTCGTGCGGCTTTTGACTGTAAACCCGGCCCGCATAATTGGCGTCGATAAAGGAACACTGACTTTAGGCAAACAGGCGGATGTGACCATCATCGACCCTGAGGCACAGTACACGGTGGACACCGCCGCTTTCCGCTCGAAGAGCCGCAACTGCCCCTATCACGGCTGGAAACTAAAGGCCAGAGCCGAAACGACCATCGTAGGCGGCGAAATCCGTTTCCGGGCCTGATTTATACCTTCCCAAATTGCCTAATCGTTTATCTTTGTTATACCTCTGACTTGTATCCCTCACATGGTGCACAATATCGTTTAAGTGGTTGATTATTTGGCAATACCTGCTATACTGTTTGGGACTTGTATTATCGAGTAAGAAATGTCAGATGTATATTATTGACGGCTACAATCTTCTCTGGTCCGTCCATAAAGTTGTTGCACATTCGGAGGAAATGTCGGAGTCCCATTTGTGCCGACTCGTTGGCAGATACCTGCGAATAATCGGCAGTGGAGGGCAAATAGTGTTCGACGGTGTTGGTCCACCGGACAAAACGCCGTTTAGTTATGTTCCCGGTGTTGAGGTTATATTCTCCGGAAGCGGAATTGACGCCGATAGCTTTATCGAGGCTAAAATACAGGCTGATTCCGCCGCCAAGAGACTAACTGTAGTCAGCAGTGACAGACGTATTCGTAGTGCAGCCAGGGCTCGCAAGGCTGCCGCCGTCAAGTCCGAGCAGTTTTGGCGTGATGTGGTAAATGTTTTGAGCAAACAGGTTCAAGTGCAGGAACCTGCTGAAAAAAGACGAGGGCTTGACCAGGCACAGACTATGCAGTGGCTTAAGTACTTTGGATTTGACCAGTAACCCGGTCTTATAATCGGACCGGACGGTGATTGCGGCGTGGTTTTGGGTTGATATCAAAAAAGCGAAAAACCAGAATGAAAATGAAGTCTTCGAATAAGAGAGGAACAGGTTCTGTTAAAAACAGAGTTGAACACGCTCGTGCCGGTAGAAATATCGCTGCCGAGTTTGAAAAAAACCTTAAAGCGGTGTTCGACCTTGTTACTGAGGGAATACTTGTCAGTGACCCCGAAACCAAGCGATTTGTCTATGCCAACCCGGCTATTTGTAAGATGCTCGGTTACACCAGTAATGAACTGATTGGACTAAAGGTAACCGACATCCACCCTAAATATGAACAGCCGTTTTTATTGCCGGGATACGAGGCTATGGCTAAAGGTGAAATAACCTATGCTGCCGACATCTCCTGTTTGGCAAAAGACGGGCGAATCGTCCATACCGACGTAAATTCCACCAGAATATATATCGACGACAAATGCTGGCTTGTAGCTTGCTTCACAGATATCGCCGGACTTAAATCTACACAGCACATCCTCAGCAATAGAGAAAAACATCTAAGGCTGATTCTCGACCAGTCATTCGATGGAATCAACATTTGTGAATACGATTTTAAAACCCGTAAACGTCGTTTAATACTGTGCAATGACAGATACGCGCAAATGGCCGGCCGAAGCAGGGAAGAATTGCTGGCTGTGGATAATTTAAATGACCTTATAATATTCCGAGGTTCTGAGGAGGAGGGCAAAAAGTGCCTGCAATCCATAAAAAATGAAACGCCGCACCGGGGCCGGTGTTCCTGGATAAGACCGGACGGCAAAGAAAACTATTATGACTGGGTGTCCAAACCTGTGAAAGTCGGTGACAGATATTATATAGTAGGGATTGACAGGGACGTCACCGAATATGTAAGAGCTGAAGAACAACTCAGGAAAACTGAGGTCAAATACCGAACCCTCATCGAGCAGATTCCCGCTATAACTTATACAGCCGCTATCAACGAAACTTCCACAACCCTGTACGTCAGTCCCCAGGTAGAGGATATTCTTGGTCTTACACAGGCCGAATATGAACAGGACCCGGACCTCTGGGGCAAGAAATTGCACCCCGAAGACCGTGACCGTGTTCTCGATAAGCTTAAGAAAACTCACTCAACCGGTGTACCTTTCCGTTGCGAGTACCGGATGTTCGCCGCGGATGGCGGGATTGTCTGGCTTCGTGACGAGGCTGTGATAATTAAAAGCGAGAACGGTAAGGACGCTTTTCTTCAGGGCGTCATGTTTGACATCACCGAATTGAAACATGCCGAGCAGGCCCTGCGGCGCATCGAGGAGAACCTCCGCAGGAGCAAGGACGAGCTGGAAGAGAGGGTCAAACAGCGCACATCCGACCTTGAGCAGGTCAATAAAAGACTCCGCGCCGAAATCAGGACCAGAAAACAGGCCCAGACGGAGCTGCTTGTATATCAAAGCCGGCTTCGCTCGTTGGCCTCGGAATTATCCCTCGCCGAAGAAAGAACAAGAAGGCGTATCGCGACCGATGTGCATGACCATATCGGTCAGAATCTTGCTATGGCGAAGATGAGGCTTCAGTTGCTTGCCGAGTCGGTACAGACTGCTCAGGACAGGCTTATAATCGGCGAAATCAGCGACATCATTGCCGGAACCATCGAAAGCACACGCAGCCTTACTTTTGAAATCAGCCCTCCTGTGCTTTACGAATTGGGCTTCGAGGCCGCCGTTGAATGGCTGCTCAGAAAAGCCCGCAAGCAACAGGGTCTGAAGACCGATTTCCAGACCGACGGTTATAAAAAACCTCTCGACGAAACGGTCTGTGTTTTTCTCTTCCAGGCGGTCAGGGAGCTGCTTGTAAATGTTGCCAAGCACGCCCACGCAAAGAATGTGACAGTGTCGGTTTACAGTAGGAATGAGCATATACAGGTCGCTGTTGCCGACGACGGGGTGGGTTTTGACACGAAGAAGTCGGAATCCCTCCAGCCAAATCCTGCAGGTTTTGGCTTGTTTAGTATTCGAGAAAGGTTAAGCTACATAGGCGGAAATCTTAAGATACATTCGGCGCCCGGCAAAGGCACCGAAATTACCATAACTGCCCCGTTAGCTGGACAGGAACGAGATACGGGAGGCCAAACAGACGAACATAAGAATAATATTGGCCGATGACCACAAGATTACTCGCCAGGGCCTGCGCTCGCTAATCGATGAAAACAGCGATATGGAGGTCGTGGCCGAGGCTGAAAATGGACGTGACGCAGTAGAGCTTGCTCGCAGTCTCAGTCCGGATGTGGTTATTATGGACGTGAGCATGCCGGACCTTAACGGTGTTGAAGCAACTCGTCAGATAATTCAGGATAATCCCGGCGTGCGGGTAATCGCCTTGTCTATGCATTCGGATACCCTGTTCGTATCCGAAATGCTCAAGAGCGGCGCCAGCGGCTACCTGCTCAAGGATTGTGCCTTTGAGGAGCTTGAACAGGCGGTCCGTACCATTATTCAGGGCAAGGCGTATTTGAGCCCCTCGATATCGGGTGTGGTGGTGGAGGATTACCTGCACCGGTTGAGTAAAGCCCAGATGTCCACCTCCGAAGTGCTGACCGACCGCGAGCGGGAAGTCCTGCAGTTAATCGCAGAAGGCCGCTCCACAAAGCAGATAGCTCTGAAGCTTCACATCAGCGCCAAGACCGTCGAGACCCACCGACGCCAGATTATGAACAAGCTCGACCTGCACACCGTCGCCGAATTGACCAAGTACGCGATTCGAAAGGGCCTGACCGCCCTGGAAACCTGACACCTGCGACACTGACTGTCGCTGTAATGTTTAACTATTGACTATCCACCCACTTATGGATACTTTATCGTTTCGTTGTCTTTGATGGAGTCAATTACTGTCTATGGATTTAGTATTAAAAATTGCCGTTGTCCTGGCTGCCTTACTCGTGGCGATGAGTATGGTCACCGGACCATCCTGGCCGATTAAAATCCGCATCCTCGCCGTTGCTTTGTTTGGGATGGTCGTTCTGGGCCTGTGGGCCTGGCCAATTGTAGCGCCTGCCGAGCCGTTCGGCATCGTCTCCATGCCTGATTTGACTGGTGCTCTGATACTTATGATATTGGCTCTGGCTACGGGATTCGTAGGTTATTTTCTTACCTGGCCTCACGGAGCGCATATAGGTGTGATTGCTGTCCCTGCGGGTATGGCGGTCTGGGCCGTACGCTCCGGTGTAATGGCTGATACATTCGTGGGTACTACAAACGCTGTACAGCGAGCTGATTTCTTGCGGTCGTTACTGCCCGAGCCGTTCTTTTGGCTGTTGATTGCAGCCGTTGGCCTTGCAGGCGTTTTTCTTGGCCGACTTGTCCTTGCACCGGCCGCGCGAAAAGACGTTTATCGCAGCAAGCCGAAGCTTAAGCTGAACAATTCCGCTAACGCTGCAGTTGCTGTTATTGTCTCGGCTGTAATAGCTTTTGTTGTGGTGACACTTTTTGCCCAGAATGTCAAGTTCGCAGATGACAAGGTCGGCTACGTCACTGCACAACCTTCGGCTGGGCAGATTGGTTTTGCCGTATTTGTTGCCTTTGCATTAGCGTCTTTTGTCACTAAAGAATTTCTTGGTGCCCCTTACTTCTGGTCTGCCGCCGCCACCGCGCTCGTCTCGGCCTTTGGCCTGGCCTTCTACGACAGAAGCTGGATACTGGAGCACATGGCGGCAAGCTGGCCGGCCAACTTCTTTGCAAGTCCCCACAGTTCCATTCTGCCGATTCAGATGGTCTCTTTCGGCACGCTGGGGGCTGTCGCAGGCTTCTGGCTCGCTCAATCCTTTGAAGTTTGGCACTCTTTACAGCATCAGCCGGACCAGTAAAAACGCCTAACAGCCCTTTTGAACGGTTTTTTCATATACACACCAGCGTGTAAGTCCCTGCCAAAGCTGCGGTTATGGCCATCGGGTCCCATAAGCAGACTTATACCGAACAAAAGGTCGAAAAACCACTGTTTTTACCCTATAGATTGGCCGAAGATATAATTGCAGCCGGACCGGCCGATTCAACCAGGCCCATCTGGCTAACTTTATGCAAGACAAGTACATAGGCACGGCGGCAAGCGTACGAGACTGAACAGTAATGATTGTAAGCCGTATAGTTTACAGGCCCGCCAGCCTCAAAAGGAGTCGGCAATGCTGGTCTTGAGCAGACAGAAGGATGAGTCGATAGTTATCGGTGATGACATAAAAATAACCATCGTTGATGTCAGAGGCGATAAGGTTCGCTTGGGTATTGAAGCTCCGAGGGAGGTATCGGTTCATCGCATAGAAGTATACGAAGCCATACAAAGAGAAAAGCAATCAAAAGAAAAAAAACAGGATAGTGATACATAATCGCTAATCCTGCGGGGTCTTTATTTCCCTTAATATTCTTTCAGCATGCATAGCCATCTCACTTTTGCCGGCGTCTAAATAGAACTGTCGCGACTTGGTTATGAAGTCAATTGCTGCCTGCTCGTCGCCCTTCTCATTGTTCAAAATGCCGAGGTTGAAATATTGTCTTGCCATCCCCTCATTAGAAGCAAATTCCGATTCTATTTTTAGCGATTCCCTGTGCATTTTTTCAGCATTTTCGAAATCTCGGAGCCCCAAATATACTAAGCCTAAATCAGTATATGCTTTTGAAATACAAGTCTTGTAGCCTATTGTACGGGCTATCTCAAGAGACTCAGTTAAAGTTGCTTCTGCTTTAGAGAGCCTGCTTTGTTTCATATAGAGGTCTCCTAAGCTATAAAGGACATCGGCAATTATTCTTTTGAAGTCGATTTTTTTTGCTAGATCTAAAGCCTTCAGATACGCCTTTTCTGCTGTCTTAGAATCTCCAAGTTTTTCATAGCATACTCCAAGATTTCCGATAATTCCCGCCTGTAAGGCTGAATCGTTTGTTTTTCTTGCGAGGCTCAGGGACTTATTATAAAGTCTGACGGCCTCGCTCAATTTCTTCCGTGTTCCGTATATACCCGCTAAGTGGCAGTAATCATATGCTTGGCCCTTAATATCGTTTTCGTCCAGGCTTATTCTCAATGCCGAACGATATAATTGTTCCGCTTCATCCGATTTATTTTGCTCTACACAAATTGAACCAGGGTTACTTAAGGCTGTTGATTCGCTCTCTTTGTCTCCGGCTTCTTTTGCCGCGTTTAGCATACGGCGAAAGACGCTGTATGCTATTTTTAGATTTCCTAAGGTTCTGTGAATGTGTCCCTTGCTGTTTAGAGCTTCTATATCATCCGGTTTGAGACTTAAAACAACATTGACAGCGGCATCTGCTTTTTTCAGGTTTCCCGACATATAAGATAGTCCGGCAATTTCGAGGTTTCGCTGTATATTCTTGTCCTCTTTATTAAGGTGCATATCCGTTTCTATGATTTCCAACTGTTTATTCCAATCTTCTTCTCGGGCTTTGCGAATGACTTTTTTAGTCTCTGGTGTACTGCTATTCTCAATTTTATCGAGGCGAAGGTCGACATTTCGAAGTTGTTCTTTTACGCTGAACAGCTCATACTTTATCATTAGGTTTTCATCTTGCCGAATCGCAATTGGCCTTTGCGTAAGAATCTTTAGCGCGGCTTTCTCGGCGTTTGCGTGTTTCCTCATCAGTAAAAATTTGACAATCCCCGCAATTGCTGATGTACCGATACCACCAAAAAGAATCCCCCAATGTTCGATAGAGGGGGTTTTAGCAAAGAAAAACACGTTGGATTTTTGCGGTTGTCTGACTCGCCTTACATCCTCTTATACCGCGGTCCGCCTCCGCCTTCAGGGGCCGTCCAGCGAATATTGTCGAACGGGCACTTGCGCTGGCATGTCTTGCAGTGCACGCAGTTTGATGCATTTGCCGGCATAAGGGTATCGCCTATCGTTTCATATACACCGGCGGGGCAGAACGTAATGCAAGGCTGGCCGAACCTCGGAGCACACTGCTGTGCGCAGATGTTTCGGTTAATTATCGAAAGATGACTTGGTTGTTCCTCTCTGTGTTCCGTAGCCGCCTGTGCCGTGAACGTATCCTTATCGAATCTCTGCCCGGGTTTGAGCCGGTACCTCGCCCCGGTCATCCTCTCATAGTCCTTCTCGATACGGAACTTAGGCAAAAGGTTGCCGAAAACAATCGAAAGCGGCATCCCGACAAACGGCCCGAATTTCGCAACACTCTGACGGAACTTCCTCGCTGATTTCATCTCCACGGCAACACTCGAATCTTCGAGCAGCTCTGTATATTTGACAGCCGCGTCTTGAGGCTGCTCTGTTGTTGTACAGACAGCTTCAGCGGCCTTGATGCCGGAAATAATTGCGTTGTGCAGCCCTTTAATCTTCAGCATGTTCACAAAGCCGGCGCTGTCGCCGAGTATCATGCAGTTGCCGATTCCAATCGCACCTGTCTGCTCATCTCTGGGTATCGCATAGTATCCGCCTTCGGGAATCATTTTTGCACCGGCCTCGACGACCGTGCCGCCTTCGATAAACCGTCTGACAAAACGATGCTGCTTGAACAGCACCAGCGCATCCTCCGGATTGAAATCGCAGTATTTCCAGTCGGCCCCTACAATCATACCAACCGAAAGATGGTCTTGTAGTCCCGCATAGACAATGCCGCCGCCGAACATACCCGGCCCCAGTACCGGCGTCCAGATTGGATAGCCCATCGCATGAACAACCCGGCCCTTCGTGAACCTCTCGTATTGACCCGGATTGACCTTAATCAGCTCCTTGATACTCACTGAATAAAGCTGATTTGCTCCCCTTTTGAGCGACGCCTTTTCTACCAGCTTCTCCGTCAGCAGACCGTCGCAGCCTTCTGCCAGAATCACAAAATCCGCCTTGATTACTTCACCCTGCACATAATTCGGCTGCTTATTTCCTTCCCTGTCGAGCCCCTGGTCAACTAATTTTACCGCCGTGACCTTCTCTTTAGGTTCGTCGAGTATAATGTCCTCAGCGGCGAAACCGGTAAGGATTTCAACGCCGAGATTTTGAGCAATGCCGCCGAGCCATCGTGTCAATCGGCTTATCGATACCGAGTAATCTCCATCATGAACCATTTGCCCGATGCCCAGGTGCAGCTTCTTGGCCAGCCTCATAAATAAAGAAATATTGAATGCCAGATGTTTGCCAGGAAGGAACATCACATCATCTTTGTCAATCTTATTGCCGAGCACCTCTGCGGCCTCTTCGCTCTTTTCCCACTCCGGCACGACGTCATCGAGCAGTTGACTTAATGCATCCACCTCCAATACCGCACCGGACAGATTGTGATTTCCGAGGGACTGGCCTTTTTCTATTACACAGACATCGAGTTGCGGCTTAGCGTTTTTCAGCCTTATGGCCGCCGACAGTCCCGCCGGGCCGCCGCCGACTATCAAAACCGATGCCTTGTCGAATTGTGATATGTCTTGTGCCATTAGTCTTTTTCAAACGCCTCAACTAATTGTGGTATCGCCTCCTCCGCCGTTGCTACAATGTAGTAGTCGCACTGCCTGAATATCGGCGCCGCCGGGTCGCTGTTAATCGCTACTATCGTCTCGGTATTCGCAACGCCAATCATATGCTGAATCGCTCCGCTTATACCTACCGCGATATACAGTTTAGGCCCGATTGATGTTCCCGTCTGGCCGACCTGTACGATTCGTTCGGCAAAACCCTGTTCGACCGCCGCACGCGATGCTCCTTTTTCAACGGTGGTATTTAGCCCGCTTCTCAGACTGCTGCACAGCACGCCGAGCAGCCGGTCGTAATTGTCCCGGTTCTGCATACCTTTGCCGCCGCTGACAATTACTTTGCTGTCTAATCTCGCCTGGCCCAGCCCTTTTTCAGTTCGTATTATCTCTAAGCTTAAATCATCTTCTGTCAGTTCGACTTTGTGTTCTATAATCTTGCCCTTTCGCGTCCGGTCTTCGGCGAGCCGTTTCATAACACCCGGCCTTGCCGTTGCCATCTGGCAAATCGAATTCTTTGTTGTAATCGTAGCCATGACGTTGCCGCCCAGTGCCGGGCGTGTCTGCAAGAGAATCGCTATCTGTCCAAGCCGCGTGCGGTCACGAATCTCCAGCCCTGTGCAATCAGCCGTCAGCCCGCACTGACAGCGGTATGAGACCATCGGGGCCAGCATCCTGCCTTGTGGTGTCGCCGCGAACAGAACGATTTGTGGTTTGTATTTAAGTATGCAGTCAGCAATTATCTTACGAAAGGCCGTCGGGTCGAACTGTTCGAGTAGCTTATGTTCGCTCACATACACATTATCAGCCCCGGCCCAAATCAGCTCCTGTGTCATTTCTTTAAGACCTAACCCAGCCAAAACAACGCCGACCTGCCTTTGAAGACAATCCGCTAACTTCCTTGCCTTTCCGACAAGCTCGAACGTGGCAGGATGCACCCGCCCGTCGCTGTGTTCAGCCACCACCCACACGTCTCCATCATAACTGGGCTTTGCGATACTCAAACCGTCCAGCATATCTTCGAGTGACTTTCTGTGCAGCCGGTTGCCGGATTCGCTGATAATCTTCTGCTTGAGATAATCGTCGATTTGTGAAGGTGCGGAGACGCCGAGTTGTCTAAGTTTCTCACACAAAAACGCGAAGTCATCCACGTCCTTACTCAGACCTTCGAAGTTTCTCTCAAGACTGCTGGGCCTGTTGTCGGGCAGAACATAGCCGGGACCTGCTTCGGATACTTCGCCGGCCTGGCTGTTGCCCTTGGCAAAGGATTTTCTTATGACTTCGGCTAAATCTGCTGCGCTATCGATTTTTTGGCACTTGCGTTTGCTCTTGCCGGGCGGAAAGACCCGAATCACCGCCGTCCTCGAACCTGAAGCCCCGATACTTGTCGCCTTTATGTCTTCTGAACTCCAACGGATAAGTTCTGTTCGATTGGCCCATCTGCTGCGACCGAACGTGGCGAACAGCGGGTGCTCATATTTGGCTACCGTGATGACCGCTGGCCTGTGCCGCAACGCCGCCACCTCGCTTCCCCCGCTTATAATCCTGCTGAACTCGAATCGACCGTCTTTGAATTGGGCGTCTGTAACATACGCAACGCACGGCGCCGCTAATTCTTCGGCGACCTGGCCGGGTACCTGGGCCGTGTCGCCGTCCACCGACTGCATACCGGTTATTACGAAATAATCCTTTTCGTTTTTGAACATGTCCCTTGCAATTTTTTGTATTGCAAATGAAAGTGGGTTTGCAGTCGCCCAGGTGTCTGCTCCGCCAAGCGCCCTGTCCGTCAGTAGTACCGCCGCGTCCGCACATCGCGCCAGGCCGTACCGCAGGACCTCTTGTGCCATCGGCGGGCCCATAGTCAGGCAGATTATCTTCGCTGCCGAATCACCCGAGATTGCCTTCATGTGATTCGCCGTCGCCAGGGCCTGTGTATCAAGCTCGTTGATAACACTGGCCAATCGGCTCCGCATCAGTGTTCCCGTGACCGGGTCGAATGCGTTGTCCGTTATCTGGCTTACGTCGGGTACCTGCTTTACCAGGACTATGTAATTGGCCATTGCTTTAATCTGACAAATCCACAATTTTTGCTTGCGTCATTACATATATTATCGCCGCATTCTTACCGAATCATATACCAACGGTAAAGCTGTTTTTTTGACTTATTCTGCTTTCCTGCGTCAACATCGGCTCAATTGAAATCTGATAAAATATGAAAAAACAGTGTTTTTTGGACTTGGTCCACAGCGCGAATCTGCTTTTTTATGACGCTATATGATGGAAAATCTTTTACTAATCACACTTGTCAATTTTACACTTGTTTTACTGGCACGGTTATTGTTAAATTCTCTGTTTTGGACTGGTCAGTGACGTTTGTTTTTTGTTGGGGTTGGTAGTATGGCGGATTTGAACGCGTTGGCCGAGGCCGTAACCAGAGGAGACCAGAACGCCGCCGTCGAAATGACCAAAGCAGCCCTGGCCGAGGGTGTCGAGGTCAAGAAAATTCTGGACGAAGGCCTTATTGGCGGCATGAACATCATCGCCGAAAGATGGAAAAGGAACGACGTTTATATCCCCGAGGTGCTCATTGCCGCCCGTGCTATGAAAAGCGCTACCGAACTAATCGAGCCCGAACTTGTCAAGGCCGGCGTTGAGCCGGCCGGAAAGTGTCTGATTGGAACGGTGCAGGGAGACCTGCACGACATCGGAAAGAACCTCGTCGTAATGATGCTCAAAGGCGCAGGTTTCAACGTCGTTGATATTGGTGTTGATGCTGCTCCGGAAAAGTTCATCGAGCAGGCAAAGTCTGCTAAGCCCCAGGTTGTGGGAATGAGTGCGCTTTTGACTACCACAATGCCCGCCATGGAAAAGACCATCAAGGCACTCAAAGCTGCCGGCGTAAAGGCAAAGTTTATCATCGGCGGGGCTCCTGTGACCCAGGGCTATGCCGACAAAATCGGTGCCGACGGTTACTCGCCCGACGCTGCATCAGCCATTGACCTGGTCAAAGGACTTGTCGCCTAATAAAAAACTCAACATGGGATAAGGGACAAAAACAGCGCGTTTTCGTGCTGTTTTTCTTTGCCCCGTTTTGATAAAATAGACACTTGGTTTTGTGTAAAAAGGCAACAATTACCCGAATCCGTCAAGCGCCGAGCTAAGCTGTGAGAAAGATTGCAAATCATCATCTGGCTCAGTTGCAGATGCAGCTGAAATTTACCGCGCCTAAAAAAAGGCACGAATTTCTTCGGGCCGCAGAGCAGTTACTGGACATCATCGAGCCTGATAAGCAATACCCGTTTGACTTCGTCTGTTTCAAAATCACCGGCTATCACCCCAAAGGCCTGCCGCAGGAATTGATTAACGGCCGGGACCTCGCGGATGACCTCGGTATATTTTTGTGGAAGCTCAGCGGTCAGGTCGAAGACCTTGTAAGCGAACAGGCGGAAGAAATTTATACAACAGAGCAGTTGGCGCGGAAACTCAACGTATCGACAAAGACAATCGCCAGATGGCGCCGGCGGGGTCTTCGCGCTCGCAAATACACCTTCGACGACGGCAGCAAACGCCTTGCTGTATCTCAGTCCGGCCTTGATAAGTTTATGGCTCAGAATCGTGGCATGACGGACAAGGCAACTGCCTTTTCTCGCCTTGACAAGAGCCGCAAAGATGCGGTAATCACTCAGGCAAGGAAACTCGCCGCACAGGGCGATGTCTCTCGCCAGGAGGCAATCGCTCAAATCGCCGAATGCACCGGCAGGGGCCGTGAAACTATCAGGACCATTATTGAGCAGTACGAACAGTCGGGCCGACGAAAAAAGCTCTTCGAGGCCTACCTCAAACCCCTCGATTCGGCAAGTACCTCCGAAATCTACAAACTACATAAGCAGGGTGTTGGAGCAGCCGCTCTGGCTGAGAGCTTTAATCGCTCGCCGAGCGGTATATACCGAATCGTAAGGCGCAAAAGGGCAGAAGAGCTGCTCGCAGTCAAAATCGAATTTGTTCCGAGTGATGAGTTCCTTGCCGAAGATGCCGAGCGAATAATATTCGGCAAACCCATTAGCAGGTTGCGCAGCCCGCGTCCGCAGCCGGATAAAAAAGAGCTGACCGTCGGCTCGATTAAAAAATACCTTCAAAGTCTGAAGAGCATACCCAGGCTCACTCGTGACCGCGAGGCCGACCTGTTCAGAAAATATAACTACCTCAAATTCCGTGCCTTCGAAGCGCAGCAGCAGTTACATCTGAATCGTGCTTCCAGCAGGCGGCTCAATTTCATCGAAAAGTGTCTGCGACATGCAGAAGCTATTAAAAACACGATTATCGAGGCGAACCTTGCCTTGGTCGTCGGTATCGCCGGCAAGCATACCACCACCGGTGCGATGCTGCAGGACTTAATCAGCGAGGGTAATTTTTCATTGATGCGGGCCGTGGAAAAATTCGATTACACCAAGGGGTTTCGCCTTGCCACTTATGCCTCCTGGATTATCGCCAAAGACTTTGCCCGCAGGGTGCCCGCCGACAGACGCCGCCTCGACAAGGGCGGAGCCGATACCCTTGATAATATACAGAGGGACCTGCGTGTGGCCGAGGGCGTTGATTTCGGTGCTATCGAGCACGCCAGGCACAGCCTCGTTCAGGTCATCAGGAACGAGCTCGATGAGCGCGAGCAGTATGTAATACTGCACCATTACGGCCTGACCGGTTCGTCTATAATTAAACAAACCAAAACGCTGCAGGAAATCGGCGACGAGCTGAACTTATCGAGGGAAAGGGTCCGACAGCTCGAATTGACCGCCCTGCAAAAACTCAAACAATCCCTCAGCATCGAGGAATTCGAATTACTGACCGGCTAATCCTTGTACGGCCTTTTCTATGTCATTCTTGAACTGTCGCAACGTCTCCGGCAGTCCGGTCACAAGTGGAAGCAGCCTCCCCCTTTCAAGATTGAAGGCGTATCCGTGACTAAAAAAATTTCTGAAACCGAGATACTCTTTCAGTCTTTCTGCAGTGTGGTCTGATATCACTCCCTTGGTGCGGCTTGACCTGAGCAGGTCGCTGTGCCATGATGGTCCTTCAGGTAATTTCAATGATTCCGACCGTGCTGTTTGCTTGAGTATATTCTCAACACCGTTATAAAAATTGTGAACGAGAACAGCTACGCCGTTTAATTCGAGGGACGATAATTCATCAAGAGTTTCAACCGACGGCAATTCCTGAGCAACCCGCTCGAGATTTTCGAACTCCGCGTCGATTTTTTCTCTCAACTCAGCCATAGAGCCTGATTCCGTCACGGAGTACCAATCTGTTGAATTTAGTGTCTGCCGTAAGGTCGACAACGTCCACGGGCTTGGACAGCCCAAGCAGCAAATCACCGTAGAACTTGAAGAATTTCTCAGGTGCTATTCCCTCGACACCAAGGTCTATGTCTCTTGCCTGCCCGTCTGGCTCTGACGACGAGCCAAACAGAAGTATGCCTTGGACGCCATACTTCCTGGCCAAACTGAGAATCACCGCCTTATCCTGTTCTGAAATCATACCTTACAATTCTACTCAGTACGTCCGGTTATGTCAAAAAATATCAGCCGCCGAATTCGGTACGTGTAATCCAGACCGTCCCGGACAATTTTGGCTGATTGAAAGTGTCGATGATTTAAATGGGCGTGACGCCGCCCAGCTTATGGCCGGGGCCGATAGTGTAAAGCCGTTTCTTGCCTTCGGTGTTCCTGTGCGCCGCGACGACCTTGCCCACGAAGATAATATGGTCACCGGCCACGGTCTCGGATTCCAGAATACACTCGAAATTGGCAACGGCGTCACTTAGCAGTACCGAATCTATCTCGGCACATTCGGCCGTGCCGCACTTAAACTCTGCCAGCTTGTCCGTGTCCCTGCCGCTGTGTTTGCCGAAGTACAGGGCCGCGTCAGCCATATCACTCGAAGGAAACACGACGGTAAAGCATTTACAATACCGTATACATTTGACGGAATAATGGCCCTCGTACAGGGCTATGGCCAGCATCGGCGGTTCGCCCGACGCAATCATCGTCCAGCCTAATGTTACCGGGTTTGCCTTGCCGTTTTCGTCCCTTGCTATCGCAATTACCACCTGCTCAGGGTACTTGGTCTTGATAGCCTCGCTGAAATCGACTTGCTTTTGCATTGCTGCCCTCCGGTAATTGTATTATACTTTTTGCCGAAATAACGTTAGCCGTATTATATTCATCTGCACAGCTTTAACAAGGATAAATGAATGGATACAATAGGTTTCATCGGCGGCGGGAACATGGCCGAAGCACTCGTCAAAGGCGTAATCGCTGCTAAGGTCTATCCACCCGAAAATATTATAGTCAGTGACATAAAGCCCGAACGCCTCGAACTTCTCAAGAAGCAGTACAAGGTACGGACAACCGCCGACAATGCCGCCCTTGCCCGCTCGGTCGATGTGCTCGTGCTCAGCGTCAAGCCTCAGAATATGGCTGACGCACTTAAGAGTATTAAAGGTTCAGTCAATCCTGATACCCTTGTCATCTCAATCGCCGCAGGTATCAAAACCAAATTGATTGCCTCTGCACTGGATAACGTCGGCGTGGTTCGCGTAATGCCCAACACGCCCGCCCTTATCGGCCAGGGCGCCAGCGCCCTTTTCGCAACCGACCGGGCCAAGCCGATGCTCAGAAAGGCTCAGCGCATCTTTGAAGCCGTCGGTGTTGTAGTTTTTGTTGAAGATGAAAGCCTGATTGACGCAGTGACCGCCGTAAGCGGCTCCGGCCCTGCGTATTTCTTTTTACTGATGGAAGAGATGACAAAAGCCGCTGTTGAGCTTGGCCTGCCCGAAGATGTCGCAAAAAAACTTGTGCTCCAGACCGCTAAAGGCGCTGCGTTACTGGCGGCCGATAGGGACAAAGACGGTGAAACGCCTGCTGTGCTTCGTAAAAAGGTGACCAGCCCCGGCGGGACCACCGAAGCCGCACTGAAGACACTCGCTGACGGCGATTTCGGTCCGCTTGTTATAGCCGCACTGACCAGGGCGCGTGACAGAAGTGTGGAGCTGTCAGGCTGATTTACTCGATAATTATTGCCTCGACCGGACACTCATCGGCGGCCTGCTGAACCGCATCCTCGGATTCCGCAGGCACTTCATCGACCTTGACCTGCGCCATATCAGGCCCCATCTCGAAGACATCCGGGCAAGTATCGACGCAAAGCCCACAGCTTGTGCACGTATCCTCTATCCTGACCTTCATAATCAATTCCCCTGTTCAATTGTTAGCAATTGACTTGGCAAATATCATATCTTATTATGCCTTCTGACAGGCGTATTATTCAATATCCGGTATTAAATAGTCAATAGAAAATTGTATTAACGGCCGGGTCCCATGCAGGCTGAGCCCGTGAAACTGGTCAGGCGGGGAACCGAGCAGCCATAAGCGGCAGCTTCGTCGTGCCTGGCAAACCCGGCCGCCTTTTACTATGGCATATACGGTATTAGCACGTAAGTACAGGTCGCAGACCTTCGATGACGTCATCGGCCAGGACCCGATTACGCAGACACTCAAAAACGCGATAAAGACCAATCACGTCGCGCACGCATATCTTTTCACCGGCACGCGCGGCGTGGGCAAGACCACCGTCGCCCGCATACTCGCAAAGGCGCTTAATTGTTTATCTGTCAAAGAACCCACAGCCGAACCCTGCTGCAAATGTGAAAGCTGTCTTGCGGTCAATCTCGGCGAGGATATCGACGTGATTGAAATCGACGGCGCCAGCAACAACGGCGTCGAAGAGGTCCGCAGACTCCGTGAAAATGCAATCTATCGGCCTGCTCGGGCAAGATTCAAAATCTATATCATTGACGAAATCCACATGCTCACTACCAACGCATTTAATGCGCTGCTCAAGATACTTGAAGAGCCGCCGGGGCATGTAAAGTTCATCTTCGCCACAACCGAGCCGAACAAGGTCATAGCCACCATCCAGTCCCGCTGCCAGCGGTTCGATTTTGCCAACATAAACCCTGCGGCAATCGCACAGCAGCTTCGCAAGATACTCGGCGAGGAAAAAATCGAATTTGAAGACGACCTTGTTATTACATTAGCCAGGATGGCCAACGGCTCGATGCGCGACGCCCTCAGCCTGCTCGACAGGCTAATCAGCACCGGCCAACAGCTCTTAAAGCTTGAGCTTCTCGAGCAGTTCCTCGGCTGTCCCGACAGTGAAAAGCTCTGCGCTCTTGTATCGAAAATCGCCGACAGGGATGCGCCCGGCACACTCGCTGCACTTGACAATCTTATCGGCGGCGGCCTCGCCGAGGTCCAGATTGTCGACGCACTTACCGACTATATGCGTGATATGATGGTCGTAAAATCCGCCGGCGCCGATTCCGACCTGCTGATGCTCACTGAGGCCCAGCGCCGGAATATAACCGCTCTTGCCGAGGGTTTCGACGTCGCAGGACTGATTTACAGCATAACCGCGCTGGAAAAAATCCGCTGGCAGGTCAAGAACACCGAAAATCCAAGGGCCTTATTAGAGGCACTGCTTTTGCGTTTCGCACTGGCCGAGCATTTCCTAAACGTTGACCAATTGCTCTCGCCCGGTCCGGCAAAACCGCAACCAAACGTAAAAAAAAACGCGCCGATAAGGGCTGAAAGTCCCGCGCCGGTTACACAGCCCCGCGACTTGTCCCTAAGGGACAGCGGGGCCGAACTTGACCAGATTTGGCCGCAGCTTTTGCAGGTTATCGCTGCCGGGCTTGGCGGCGGCACGGCAGGGCCGCTCAGAATGGCAAGGCCGGTCAGCTTCGAGGCTGACGTACTGACGCTTGCATTCGCCCCTTCGGCTAAGGTGTCGAAAAATATCTGCGAAAGCAACGGCCGATTGGAGCAAATCCAAGCCTGCCTGAGCGCACACTTCGGCAGACCTGTGACGGTAAAACTTCTCGTAGAAAGCCCTGACGATACGGCGAAGGAGACTAAGAAAACATCTGAGAAAAGTCCTGCACGGAAGCGAAACGAGTTGATGAACGACCCAGCCGTAAAGACCCTGCTGACCGGCCTGGGCGCTACAATTACAAACATCGAAGAACAATAATTTTT
>CAYSTP010000016.1:0-19950 GCA_964434085.1 uncultured Pirellulales bacterium | reverse complement strand
TCGAGCAGATTCCGCTAAAGGCAAGTCCTAACAAACACAATATAAATTACCTGCGAACAAAGAAACACCGGCTGGGTCATATGCTGGATGAAGACCTTTAGTTAGTCGATAGTCATTAGTCGTTAGAAAATAAAACCACGAATAAACACGAATTGACACAAATTTATAGACACTGATTTACACGGATTTACACTGTTTTTGATGTGAAATTAAGGGGAAAATAGGTTATTGTGGTTGAGCGATAAAAGTAGCGGCGTTTCTCCCTTACATAACAAAAGATGCCCTTATGGATAATACCATTGTTCAACGAATTAATCGAATCTATGCCGCCATCGGAGCTGCCGAAGAAGATGACCCAAACAAACTCAAGGCAGCCGTTATCCAGACCAGCAAGGTCAAGGTCGTTTTCCAAGATTTCCGTGGGGACCTGAGCAACGAGGACTTGTCCAACTACGCTCACACGGTCATCCACAATATCGCGAACCTGCGGGATAATTTGAAACGGTGGGCCGCACAGAATGGACGAGACAAGATCAAAGTTGAGCATACTTTCCAAAATTCTTTCGACCTTCAAATCATCCAAGATTTGTCAAACAACGACAAACACGGATACCCACCAGATCGCAGTTATTCCGGAAAATACCCAAAACTGGTTAACATCAATCGTGTAATGCAATTGCAGACTCAAGCGAAGAAAGGTTCAACCATCGGGATGACCGTTGGTACCGGTGGCGTGCCCAAGTTTTTCGGAGACGGTACTGCTAAAGCAATCATTACTGGCGATGTAGTCGACAATGACAACAATCGCATTGGAGACTTGCGCAAAATTGCAACCAAGGCAGTTGAATCATGGGAGGAACTTTTAGCGGATTTTGGATTGATGCCGCCAAAAAACAAGACATAATAAACGGAGTCAGTGGATACAAACCATTATGCACCGAACGGCATTGTACTCTGCGGCCATTGTCATAAGAGATACAGGCGAAATATAGAGTGCGCGTCGAAAAGTCAGCCGCAGAAGGATTATAGGCAAGATTTATTCCAGTTTAAGTTGACTTTTATTGGTTTAACCAGTATAATCTCACCTAATTGGAGTCTTTCGGGAGAAAGATAATATGAAGAAAATAATGTATATATCTTTCCTTTTTACTTCAGCGATCGTTTGCCGGGCTGACACCTTCACTCATAAGAATACCGGTGAGATTTTTTATGGGTATCCGACACAGAAGACAAAAGGCAATAAGACGCTGGTGCGGACTGGGAGTAATTTTAAGGCTAAGTATGTTGACCTATCAGAATATGATATTGCAAAGAATAACCAGGGGCGTCGGAATAAGGTCACAGTAATAAATATTAATGACGCGATAGAGTATGAATGTGAAATCAAAGCTTTAGAAAAGGCGATAGAAGCGGAATCAAATCAGGGACCTGAGTTTATACTTCTCGAAATAGACACGCCCGGTGGCAAGGTTGCTTTGGCGGAGCGGATATGCGACTCGCTAAGCAAGGCCGATAACTGCCGCATCGTTGCTTTCGTCAACGGCGGGGCTCTTTCGGCCGGCGCCATAGTGGCGATTGCCTGTGATGAAGTTTATATGAGGGAAGGTGCGACAATCGGCGGAGCAACAGCCTATGTTACTCAAGGGTCCGGTTCGCAAAGCTTAAAAGAGGCTTTCGGGGAAACCCTCGGAGAGAAAATGCAATCGATATGGATTGCTTTTTGCGAGGGAGTTGCAGAAAAGAATAATCGACCGGCAAAAATTGTGCGAGCTATGATTGACAAAGATATAAGCGTGGTGGAGGTTGAGGAAGAAGGCAATCGAGCATTTATCTGTTCAACGGACAAGAAGGCTTCTGAAAAAACAGTCAAGACGTGGAGTGAGAAAGGCAAGCTACTGACTTTGACAGCGGGAAAGGCGGTTGAGTGCGGAATTGCCGACGGCATTGTACAGTCAAGAGAAGAGTTGGTTTCAAAACTGGCAACCAAGGACGCTCGTCAGGTGGTAAACAGCAGCAATATTAAAGTGAGGCAGGCATATGCGCAAATCGAAAATAATCTGACGAAAATCAAGGTTCTTGAAGAAGCATGGACTACACTTGTTTCTGAAATCAGAGACATCGACGACACGATAGCAAACACTGAAAAAACCAATTATCGTGTTTATGACGATGGCTGGGGCGGTGGCTATGTCGTAGAAAATGAATACGCAAGTGGAGCCCGTGCTGTTCGTGAGTCCAAGATTCAGCGATTACGAACTGTACTGCGTCAACTAATCAAAGAATACAAAAACGCAATGCTCAAAGGAAAAAAGTTTCGGGAACTGGATGATGAATTGAAAGTATTGCGCGAAGGGCTCAAATCAACAGAAAAAGCTTACAAAAGCTTAGGTAGCTAACCGAAACATCTAACATTCTACCGTTTCTTATGCTTACACCTTTGTTAAAACTACTGTGAACAAAGGTTCGTAGGCTAATCAAAACAGGTGGAAAGGAGAATAGGTTTTGCTCGGCTTTTTTCCGAATAGAAAAAGGGGACATTGTACTTTTCGTCTCATGCTCCGTAATTTCACCGATTAGTGTCAATTCATGTTTCAAGTTTTCTGCGTAATCAGCGTCTGAAAAAATCATTCACCACGAAGCTCACGAAACTGCACGAAGAAATACTAAAAAAAATAACAAGGAACTCCTTCGTGGTTCTCGGTGTTCTTCGTGGTTTAGATATTCGGGTTATACTCTCTAAAAAAACAGTGTAAATCTGTGTTAATCCGTGTCTAAAAATTTTGTGTTAATTCGTGTAATTCGTTGTAAAAAAGCTTGATTTTTGTTCAAAATATGGTATAATACCATCGTTGTTTGATAATTTGTAAACACAGGCGGCTTAAAAATGACCGGCACTTCTAAAACTATGAACTTTAATTTCTCTGTGCTCTCCCCTGCCCCTGCAAGCAGTAAGCAGGGGGCGCCCTCTGCGGTTGAATATTTAGAGGTTTTTCGTGAAATTCGTGTTAATTCGTGGTTAAGAATACAACCTTTTTATGCAAAACGAACCCAATTTTCGCCGTTTTTGGCCCCAAAACAGCTATTTGGAGAAAAAACGAACCCAATTCGAACCCAAACGAACCCAATTTTATCCGCCGTTCTTGTGGCGGATTTGGCATCTACTGCAAAATCACCGGCATGGTATTGCAAAGGTGAGGGCAATATAGTACAAGAGTGCGAATATGAAGCCGAATGCGCGGATGCAGCGGAAAAAGAAGAAAATGGCCTTGTATGAGGTGTTCAGCAAGAGTATGTCTAACTCCCGGCGCAGGCAGGGGTTAGAAAGTGTGCCGACGGCCGGTAAGGTTTACGGGCAAGGGCAGAGAACGCAGGCTAAGCCGCGAGCGATACAGTTTAACCGCGGCAGAGTCGAAGTATCGCTGAGGTATGATGTGGCGATTGTTCTGGCGCTGCTGGCTCTGCTGTGTGTGATGGGTGCGTACCGGTTAGGTGAACACCTGAGTATAAAGGAAGCCTCGTCGGTACAAGTTGAAAGCACTGCGCCGGCAGCAGCAGTATCGACAACAGACAGGACGACAGTGACGGAGGCTGTGGAACCGGCCGGTGCAGCAGATGAAGCGGTAGCGACAGGCGGTGGTGATAACTGGATAGTGATAGCGACGCATCAGAACGAAGGACAACTGGCACCGGTACAGCAGTACTTCGAAGGGTGCGGGATAGAAACGCAGATACGAAAGGTCGGTGAAAATTTCTTATTACACACGAAGCAGACGTATGGTAATCCGAACCGCCCCGGAAGCGACGGCGAGCAGGTTCGCCGGAAGATAATTGAACTGGGCAGGAATTATGAGCCGCCGCCCGGCTACAGGTCGTTCGACTTTACGACTGCATACGGTATGAAGAAGGTTAATTAGCTTTGGGAGAAGTTTTTGATGAGTACTGACCGTTCGTTGAAGATAAAAGGTGCATTGACAAGACATCGTAATGTCCTCAGCAGGGCCGAGCGCATCGAAGTACTCGAGGAAGAGCAGCGATGGTCGCAAGAGGAAAGCGTTTTCGGCCTGCCGAAGGTTGCTCACCGCAAGAGCCACGCAGGCAAAAAGGCCAAGGAAGAAAAGCCGGTCGAAGGCGTAACACCCGAAGCGGGAGCGGCTGAAGCTGCGGCTGCACCGGCAGGCGCGGCTCCCAAGGCAGGTGCGGCTGCGAAGGCTGGCGCGGCTCCAAAAGCCGGTTCGGAAAAACCCAGGAAGAAATAACGGCTGGACCTTCTTTCGCTGCTCAGGTATCGAGGGCGGGTCTGGCGCGGAACTTCTTTATTTCACTTCTTCTTTTCTTTTGTTCGAGGCGTTTGTCTCTGGCCCATTTTGGGACGGAGGTTTTGCGTCGCGGAGGTTTTCTTTTAAGGGCTTCGGTAATCAGCAGGGCGAGTCTTTCGACGGCGGCCCGGCGGTTGGCATTTTGAGTACGGTATTTCTGCGAAACAACCCTCAGCACACCGTTTTTATCCGCGCGAGTGCTGAGCTTGCTTAGTATTCGTTTTTTCTGCGTTTCGGACAGGTCGGGACAGTTGGCGACATCAAAGAATAATGTCACCCGCGTATTGAGTTTGTTGACGTTTTGTCCGCCGGGACCGGAACTGCGCGAGTATTGAAAAGAAAGTTGGTCTTCATTGATTTTCGTTGAGTCATTTATTTCAAGCATAGTGATTCAGAACACCAAATACTTAGCTGCTTTTCTGAGTACGGCGTTCGGCCTGGCTACATCTTCGATGCGGTGGAGTTTTGCGAAGCAACGGTGGTTTA
Source organism: uncultured Pirellulales bacterium (assembly GCA_964434085.1). Taxonomy (GTDB): domain Bacteria; phylum Planctomycetota; class Phycisphaerae; order Sedimentisphaerales; family Anaerobacaceae; genus JBBABK01. The sequence goes on along the minus strand of CAYSTP010000016.1, from coordinate 15,148 downwards.
TTATCCGCCCTACCGTTACCGGTCCGAGGCCGGGGACACGCAGAAGCTGATACTTGGATGCATGGTTGGCATTTACGGGAAAGGCCTCGGGGTGGTTGTCGGCCCAGATTTGTTTCGGGTCGGCTTCGAGAGAAAGGTTGCCGTCATTGTTACAGATAATGTCCTTGTCCGTGAAGCCGTATTTACGGATGAGGAAATCGGCCTGGTAGAGCCGGTGCTCTCTGGTGAAGATGCTGGTTGAGCCGTCGTTATTGTCGAGCAGTCTTTGGTCGCCGAGGGCTTTCTGGTAAGCACTAAAGTAAACCCTGTTGAGGTTCAATCGCTTATAGAGGCCCCATGTATATTTGACAATCTCAGCATCGGACTCCCCCGCCGCTGCAACTATGAACTGGGTCGTCTGTTTTACTCGCTGGTACCTGTTGCCCTTGGCGGTGAGTCTGCTGATAAGTTTTATGGGCTCGATGATGTCACGGAGAAAATTTTTCTTTTTTGAAAGTCCGTCGAGGTATTTGGCGCCGGGCGTTTCGATGTTGAGTGATACCGCGGTCGATAATGAGACGGCCTTTTCGACGGCGGCGGGACTACAGCCGGGGATGATTTTCAGGTGAATGTAGCCTCGGTATTTATGTCTTCTTCGCAGGAGTGAAGCTATACCGCAGAGTCTGTCCATGGTGGCGTCGGGTGAGCCGATAACGGAGGAGCTCAGAAAGAGGCCGAAGACTTCGCCGCGGTTATAGTAGTCGAGAAACGCGTTTGCGGTTTCTTCGACAGTGAGGCTACAGCGGGGCATGTCCTGGTTTTCTCTCAGCGGGCAATAAGAACAATCGTTTGTGCAGACGTTGGAAATCAGAGTTTTGAAAAGGACGCTGGTGCCTCCGTTTGGCAGGGTTACAGGATATATCCAGCCCGCCCTGCCGCGGGCGCGATGCTCGTCTTTGCCGGTACCGCAGGCGCAGGCGAGGTCGTACTGCGCGTCGGCACTGAGAATTCGGAGCTTCTTGTGTGTATCAGGTTTGCTGACGATTCCAACCATAAGCTGCCTTCCTTGGTCAATGCTTATGAAATAAGCTTACCGTGCAGATGATATAACTTCAATAGGGACAGAGGAAATTCTTAACTTTTAATTGTCGGTTCAAAACAAAAAGATTTCGGACTGTAAGTAGAAAGCAGCGACATACAAGGTAAAGGCAAGACTGGGTATCGGGGAATCAATGTCACTTAGGGTAGGAAAAATGCCTATGCCAAGATTTGATGTGCGTTTTTGGCGTGTATTTGCCGCATCAGCAGTTAACACCTAAAAAGAGCGGTTGAATGTTGGCTTTTTTTGCACACCAAAAAACACACCCGCCGTATAGTCTGATGAATAAATTTTTATAGGGCGTTGATTCGGCTTCGGACCGAGGGAACGAACCTTATAGAGGGCCGAAAAAGATGGACCGGGAAACTGAACTGGCAAAAATCATTCTCGATATGAGCACACAATCGACGAATCAGCCTGTCGCAGGCCGGGCGAAAGAGATACTTGCGTCGGCTGATAGTCGAGAAGTTGCGCACGCCCAGCAACGTGTGCTTGAAGCGGGAATGGATTTGGACGACCTGTTCACGACATGGCAGCAGAATCGTCGCATCTTGCCGGACATGGAAGCTGCGATGCGGCGAGAGCTGCCGGACAATCATCTCGTGCAGAGGATTCTGGCCGAGCATGACATGATTTTGTGCTTCGTTGCGGACCTTGAGGATGTTAATATCAGGGTGCAACAGCTTGACTTTGCGTCGAGCAGCAACACCGAGATAAGGAAGCTGGAGCACATCGTCAGTCATCTTGCCCGAGCCGGCGGGCATCCCGAGCGCGAGGACCAGGTCATTTTCCCCGAATTACTCCGCCGCGGTTTTCCCGGTCCAGGTGAAATCATATCTTTGCAGCATCAGCAATTAAGCGTGCGGATTGAAGAGCTTCAACAGTTGGTCTGGGCGGTCGACCACGTCGCATTTGATGCCTTCAAGACGCGGCTGCAGGGGCTTATCGAGTACATTATCCCGGTTTTGCGCCGCCATATCTTCATAGAGAACAACCTGATACTGCCGCTGTCTTTGGAGGTAATTGATAATCCCGCTCACTGGGCGCACATGAAGGATATATGCGACGAGATAGGGTACTGCGGCTACGATGCCTGTTAGGATCAGCAAGGCAGTAAGGGGGCAGTGGGGTTCAGCCTGAATCGCATTACACCGGTATGGACATTTTATCGCGGCGTTGGTTGCGCGCACGGAATTGCCGTGGGGTCATGCCTACCAGCTCTTTGAAGGTGCGGGTAAAATAGCTCTGGTTGCAGTACCCGACCTGGAAGCAGATTTCGGTACAGTTCTGATTGGTAGCAAGCAGCAACTGCTTTGCTCGCTCGATGCGGACACTGGTGAGATAGTCAATGACGGTTATGCCCATCTGCTCTTTGAACAAGTGGGTGAGTCGTGAGACGCTAAGGTGACAGGCCTTTGCCACCTCGGCAAGACTTATGGGTTTGTCATAGTTGGCATCGACATAGTTAATTGCAGGTTGTATCTGCGTGACTTTTTTTGCGTCCTGGGAGCTATAGACCAGCTCGATGAACTCATTAAGGGCCAGGCCAATCCAGGCACAGAGGTCTTCCTGCGTATCGAACTGCACGATTCTGGTGACGTAACTTAGATTTCGTTCAAGCATGGTATTTACATCAACGCCGCCCTCGACGGCGGACCTGCTCAAGATGCTCAACAACTCAACAATGCGGGCCTTGAGCACACCGAGGTCCCCCGGGTCATGGAAAAGGATTGTGCCGAGAATCGAATTGAGAATTTCTTTGGCGCCGGTACGGTCGCCGATTTTGACCTTGCTCATAAGCTCACGTTCACTTTCGAGAGGATATCGCCAGTCGGTGCCGAGTTTTTTCTTTTCGAGTATGTACTCTCCGATTTCGGCCTGCTGCTGCGACTGATACCGTCTCCAGCGAATAACGCGCGGGTCAAAGCCGCCGACCTCGTAGAGCAGGTCGAACAAAAAGTCGGCAGCCCGCTGTATGCGTCTGCCGGGAATGATTTCGAGCTTGCTTATAGCGGGAATAAGCTTGCGGTGATTTACACGCAGGCCTTTGAGTCGCTTTTCGATATCTTTGATGAGCAGCTTTGTTATCGGCTGCCAGATGCACTTTCCAAAATACATCCCGCCGAGAGCCCTGTCTTTGTCCATAACGGGAACGCAGACCAGAACAATACCTGCGTGACAGATACAGATGTATGACTGACCTGTTTCAATTGCGATGGCCAGACTTCTTCGCCGTTCAGCGTTGCAGCGTTTTAGGCCTGTCGGGCTGCTGCGAACAATCCTGCAGAAATCCGGATGACAATCACTGCTGCAAAGGCTTTTCTGCAGGATGCCTCTGGCGTTGGTGCCTTCCAGGCCGAGTCGAAAATGCTTTCGAAAAACGCTTTCTATCCTGGCGAATTTGTCTTTTTCCATCGCCCTTGTAAGCTGTGACGGCCTTTTCGCCTTGCCCATAAAGTAAACCTTAAAACCACCTCCAAAGGCCCTTTAAGGGCCTTTAGAGTGCATTTAGCAAGATAGTGTCATTATAACAGACAGCAAGATAATGCAAAAACAAAAATTCAAAATACGCGGTCAAGCTACAGGCAGGATAAGTCAGTCTTCGAGTATGGGGAACAATTCGCTGTCCGCTCGGACCCGGTCGATGATATCGCGTTTGGCCCGGACAAGGATGTCAAGGATGGTCGTTACTTTGTCCGGCTTGATTTGAAATACGAACATAAAGTATTTCGAGAGAATAAGAGCATCCTCGGTTATAAGGACCCTGTATCCTTTCAGGCCTGCGTCGCTCAACCGCCGGGCAAGATGTTGCCGAAGTTGTGCTGCCGAGCTAAGCGCCTTTTGGCCGTCAACCCTGACAGCATAATTAATACTCATAGGTCGTTTGGCAACTGAGAACCAGACCTGTTCATCCGCAAAAACCGTCTCTATGTGTTGCTCTTTGCCGCGGCGTTTTCCTGCGATAGCCTGCGCTACTTTGGATATCCTGATTGACTCGACCCTTCCTTCGCAAAAACCAAGCAGGCCGAGCAGGGCAAGAAAAAGCGGAGGTAATGCGATTAAGAATTTCAGCGGCATTTTCAAGGGGACAAAGATAAATATACAGGTCGCAACAGCCCCAAAGAAAAGGAGTCCAAAGAGGTTTATCGCATGGAGAATCTTATTCGTACTCCTGTGCTGAGGCACGGGGCAGGTGTCGAATAACCCGGATTTCGAGCGCATTTTTCTGTGCATAATGTTCAGGAATTCTTGTGGTCAAGGAATCCTTCGAGCTTACGCGCACGGACGGGGTGCTGAAGCTTTCGGATGGCCTTGGCCTCGACCTGGCGGACACGTTCTCGAGTGACCTTGAAGATTCGGCCCACCTCTTCGAGCGTGTAAGTATAACCGTCACCGATACCGTACCTCAGCTTGATGATTTCTCGTTCGCGGTATGAAAGTGTCTTCAAAATTGAGTCAATTCTCTCCCTGAGCATTTCCTGAGTAGCGGAAGCCACGGGTGAATCCACCTCATCGTCCTCGATGAAGTCACCGAAGTAGCTGTCTTCGCTGTCGCCGATGGGACGGTCGAGACTTATCGGGTGCTTTGAGATTTTCAACACTCTTCTGGTTTCGTCGATACTCATCTGGGCTTCTTCGGCTATTTCTTCAACGGTTGGCTCGCGGCCGAGCCGCTGCGTAAGGACTTTGCTGGCGTTTCGCAGGCGGCTCATTGTCTCAATCATGTGAACCGGGATTCGAATGGTTCTCGCGTGGTCGGCGATGGCTCTTGTGATAGCCTGTCGAATCCACCAGGTGGCATAAGTGCTGAACTTGTATCCGCGTCGATATTCGTACTTATCGACGGCCCGCATAAGGCCGGTGTTGCCCTCCTGTATGACGTCCAGAAAGCTCAGTCCACGATTGCGATACTTCTTTGCAATTGAGACCACCAGTCGCAGGTTTGCACTGGAGAGGCTTCTTTTGGCCTCTTCATACTGTTCGAAAAGACGGTCGATGGTGCGCAGCCGCTTATCGAGCTGCTTCGGCAGTTCCATGACCAAATCCTGAATCCCGTGGAGCTCCTGTTTTACGGCCTCTATGTCTTCGGGTGCGTAGTCACCGTTCGGACCGCTTTCGATAATCTGCTCGAGCTGGTGCATCTTGCGACAGATGCCATGCAGCTTGCTCTTCATCGGTTGAATTCTGCTGGTTCTCAGGCTTAACTCTTCGAGCAGAGTAGCCATCTTGCGGCGGTTGCGATAAAGTCTCTTCAGAACGGGTTTGGCCTGATTCTGGTCCTTCGCAGAAATAATCTGCTGGAAAAGCGTCTGGTTCATGCCGAGCAGTTTGTCCACCGTAGCCAGATTAGCAGGAAGACGTCGCTTGATAACGCTCCTGACGAGGTTTTCGGCAGTGCTGATTTTCATGGTTCGGTCGAAGGACATGCTGCCGTCATCGACCTTCTGCAGAATTTCAACGGCGTTGCGGGCGCAGTAGTCGCTCTCGAGCATTTTCCTTCGAAACGCCATTCTTGAAAGTTCGATTTTACGAGCGAGTGATATTTCATCCCTTCTGACGAGCAGCGGGATTTCACCCATCTGTGTAAGGTACATTCTAATGGGGTCATCGATGCGTCTTGAGCCTTCTCCGACAAGCTCTTTCTCCAAAATCTCATCTTCCTTGAGCTGTTCCTTTTCTTCCTCTTCCTGCTCAATCTCATCTTCAGGGACATCAAACTCGTCGGACGCATGCTTATCAACATCGGCCTCATCGAGAAGAGATATACCCATCTCATCGAGTTTTGAAAGCAGCTTGTCAAGCTCGGCTGGACTGACGGCGTCCTCCGGTAAACGGTCGTTCATCTCCTCATAGGTCAGAAACCCCTTTTTCTTGCCTTCTTCTATCAGGGCCTGCATGACCTGTTCAAGAGTCCTCGGCTGAGGTTTACTTTCGCTTATCTCCGCGTCGGGCTTACTTGCTCTGAGTTTTTTCCCTGCCACGTCTGAATTCCTCGAAAATGTTTAATAAAACCATATCGGTCAAGTCATCCCCAGGGTATGAGGATTTCCCTTTTGTGCTCTTTCTGCGAGCCGCCTTATATCGACTTTTTGGAGCTTGGGCGTCGGCTGGTTCGCGTTGTCAGGTCGATGTCTGGCGAATGCCGCGAGGGCATCATCAAGGCGCTTTTGGAAATTATCCTTTTCCTGTCCGGCCTGCTGCAAACTAACAATGACGCTGCTAAGTTCGGGCTCTTCGACACAGGCTAATACATGGGCTATAGGCGCCTGGTGATTGTCCGCAAGGGTATCGAACAGGGCCCTCGCCGCCTGTCTTAAAGCAGGCACATCAAAGTCCTGCGGCTTAACTTTTCTTTGTACGATTTCGAACAGAGCGGGTTCATTCAGCAGTATCTCGATAATCTCGCGCTGGGCTGCGGCAAAAAGTCCCTGGCCGAGGTCAGCCTTAAAGACCTTTTGATTTTTAAGATTGTAGGCCTCTGTGCGTCGCGCGGCTCGCAGTCGCCGATTGAGCTGAGCGTTTATCGATGCGGCGTCAATTCCGATGATTCCGGCCAGACGATTGATTATGATTCCTCTTTCTATCGCGCCGATGTTGCCGGACTGCATGGCGGTAGCGATTGACTGGATAAACTCGTTAACGGCGGCTTTGCGGCCGGCAATTGTGCGGTCGGCATCGAAGCTGCCCAGCAATCTTTCCCATTTGAACTCGAAGACATCGACCGCCTGAGAAAGTATTTGGGCAAAGGCGTCGGCACCGGCGGCAAGCAGGAAATCGCACGGGTCCTTGCCTTGCGGGACCGAGGCAACTTTGATGTCAATCTGCTGGGCGAGACACAACTCCAGCGCGCGATTTGCGGCGGCAATGCCGGCGGTGTCGCTATCGAAGATGACGGTTATACTCTTTGCATATCTTTTGAGCATTCTTGCGTGGCCTTCGGTCAAACTCGTGCCGAGCGTTGCCACGACATTGTTGAAACCAAACTGATGGGCTATGATGACGTCGGTATATCCTTCGACAACAACTACGCAACCCGATGAACCTATTGCATGGCGGGCCTGCCCAAGGCCGTAGAGGCAGTTACTCTTGTCGAACAAGACGGTAGTAGGCGAGTTGACGTACTTCGCGCCGAGGCCGTCGAGGGTCCGCCCGCCAAAACCGATGACCCTTCCGGTGACATCAGTGATAGTAAACATCAGCCGGTTTACGAATTTGTCAGTAAGTGCGCCAGCCTGCCTCACTGCCAGGCCGGCAGCGGTCAGCAACTGCTCGTCAATTCGGGACCGCTTTGCTGCGGCGGCGAGTTCGGCGCCGTTGGCAGGTGCAAACCCGATGTGCCATAATTCGATACTCTCAGAGGTGATGCCTCTGTCGCTGAGATAATCGGCGACATGCCGGGCCTTTTCGTCGTGCAGGTTCTTCTGGAAGAATTTATCAGCCCAGGCATTGACCCTGGCAAGGTCGTTTGGATTTACATCATCGGCCTGGTCGGCAGAGGGTGCCGTTTTTCTGGGTTCGATTTGTATTCCTGCTCGCTGGGCAAGTCGCTCAACCGCCTGGGGGAAGCTGAGGTTTTCGCGCATCTGCAGGAATTTGAAGACGTCGCCGCCGGCGCCACAGGCGAAGCACTTGAAAATCTGCTTGGTCGGATTGACGTACAAACTTGGGCGATGGTCTTCATGAAATGGACACAGACCAACCATCTCCCTGCCTTTCTTTACAAGGTTCAGGTGTTCGCCGACTACCTCGACGATGTCAGAAGCCTGCTGTATTCGGCTGATAGCAGCCTGGTCGAATATAAGGGCCATGGACACTCAACTACGGATTCTGGTCAAATTTTGTTGCGCTTGGCTACCTATATATAGGAGGATTTGTCAAAAAGTCAAATTTCCCATAAAAATGGCTGTTTTGAGCCTTTTACAGGGTTTTCTTATCAATTGGACAGCTGGTCTGTTGCCACTTTTGCACATAGTAAAAGGTTGCCTGACTGTCGGTCAGCTTCATCCTTGCATTATCGTTTCTGGAAGAAGTTTCCGGGCAGGTTTTTTACCAGGCCTTTGAGCTGGAGGCAGACCAGGGCGGAGTTAGCGCCTGCTGCCGGGAGCCGCGAGGCAGTGATAATATCATCGAGATGGGCTGGTTCGGTGTCGAGCGAATCAAAAACGCGTCGTTCGTCAGCAGGCAGAGTGAGTGTCGCAGTGTCGGGAGTTGTCGATTTGATTCCCTCATATACCTGAGCTTCAGCGGCAGCGGCATGGTCTTTGAGCTGCGTGCCGATGTAGCCGAGGGCTTCCATTATGTCTTCAATCGACTCGACCAGGTGGGCCCCCTGCTTAAGGAGTTGATGTGTGCCTCTGCTCAGCGGCGAATCGACTTTTCCGGGTACGGCCATGACTTCGCGGTTATATTCAAGTGCGGCTGATGCCGTGATGAGGGCGCCGCTGCGCGGAGCGGCTTCTATTACGATTGTTCCAAGTGACAGCCCTGCGATAATTCTGTTACGAGGCGGGAAATTTTCGGAAAGCGGCTCATAGTTCAGCGGCAGTTCGCTTATCAACGCACCGGATTTGGAGATGAATTGGGCAAGTTTATCGTTCTCAGGTGGAAATGTCTTTGCAAGACCGCAGCCCTGGACTGCAATAGTACGCCCATCGGCCGAAAGTGCGCCGTGGTGCGCGGCGGTATCAATGCCGCGGGCCATGCCCGATACGATGGTAAAACCCGTTGAGGCGAGCATGTGCGCAAGACGTGCAGCCTGTTCGCTGCCGTAGGTACTGCATCGACGAGAGCCGACGACGGCGACTGCGAGGTTGTCGGCGGTTTCGAGCGTGCCCTTTATGTAGAGCACAGGCGGCGGGTCCGGAATTCGCCGCAGCAGTGTTGGGTAACGGTCGTCGTGCAGGTGCACCAGCCAGATGCCGAGCTTTTCAGCAAGTGCCAATTCGGCATCCACATCGAATTTGTCGCGCGTCGCGGTAATGCGGCGGGCGGTTTGTTCGCCTATGCCATCAACCCGCGTCAATTCCGCAAAGGAGGCGCCCAACGCGCGGTCAACAGAGCCGAAGTGCACGCGCAGCTTCGCAAATGTGATGAGGCCGACACCGTCGGCGCGGATGAGTTGAAGCCATTTTTCGATATCCGGTGAGTTCCTCATTGCAGGAAAAAATAGCGGGATTCCGGGACGAGTCAAGCAAAAAACAAGTTTCAGGTTACCCAAACATTGCCTTGTTTTGTCATTTCCTGAGCAATTTTTTTGTAAAAAATTGTCCGCTTGGGCGTCTAAATCATATATAAACGGCATAATTAAGACGGTATTAGCTTTTCTACTTGATAGCCCTGCCGACAGTGGTAAAGTAGTTGAAGGCCGGCTCGAAAGGGGGTGCAAGACGATACAAAAACTCAACACAATGGCAGAAGCACATAATTATCAGGCCAGGCCCTTGGTTCGATTGCTGATTACAGCAGGTTTGTTTTCGTCGTTGCTTACGTTCGCGACGGCGGTAACAACACTCGAGGCCGGTACGCCCTTAGCCATAGACAGCACAGAGAATAAAACTCAAAATTACGAAGCATGGGGTCAGGATGTGAACGGCCTGCGGTGCAGATTCGGACTCGTGCCGGAAAAAGAACGCTATTCATTAGGCGAGCAGATAGGAATCCGATTCTGGGTCGAGAACGTCAGTGAACAGGTCATATATTTTTTAACGCCCAAGTGGGTGAATAACTCTTGTACATGTATCATCAAAGACAACTACGGCGTGGAACAACAGGTAAATTCTATCATATATTTGGGGTGGAATCCGGCCAGCCGAATCAAACTCGAACCCGGAGAAGGCGTGATGCTCGATAGCGCTTCTCTGGGATTGGCAGGCAACAGGGAGCAAGCAGAAAATTTTAACCATCCGGTCGGCCATGTAGCAGTTTTGAAAGCCGGCAACTATTCCATAAGTTTCGAACTTCGGTTTCACGGGCAGATGTATTACAAAGACAGCCTCCTGGCGAAACCCGGCGACTGGGCAGGAACATTAGCCACCGGCACGGCAAAATTATGTATCAACCCGGCGCAGGCTGAAGGCATATTTGAATCGTATTTTCCGGATGACCCGGAGGCAGGCAAAAAGCTCGATGAATACTGGGCAAACAGGAAAGACGCTTTGCTAAGCGACGAGGAGTTTTTCGAGCTGTTCAGAAGAGGTCTGCGACGATGTACAGCACAGTATAAAGGCAATTTTCTGATGCAACATATCGGCAGCAAATATATATGGCACAAAGACCCGGATGATGCGAGAGCACTTGATATAGTTTATCACGCCAGTTTCGAGCCGGAGTATAAATATTACGCGGTGTACAGCGGATTGAGTGTTGCGAATCCGAAATCCGAAAGGGTCATGAAAAGGCTCGTCGATATAGCTGTGGAGTACGAACAGCTCGGACGGATTATCTGGGGGATAAAGGCTTCAAATCAGGAAGATGGGTTCGAGCAGTTGCTCGAAACATATTTGCAGGACCCTAACGCCGAGAATTGTGAGCATGCCCGGATTGTTCTAAAAGCCTTTCGTGGTGAAATCGACGCGGGCAAATGGGAACGGCAATGGAAACAGGAGCAGCATGAGCAAAGGACTATAAGTCAATTCGGAAGCGAGCTGCCGCGAATTAAAGAGGTATTCCTTACAGGCAGCAGTCAGGAAAGGCTGGAAGCGGTCGAATTTGTCTGGCGGAATAACATCGCCCTGTCAATGGATAACGATTTCATCGAGGCTCTGGACGCCTGTTCGCAAGATGGTAATCCGGCAGTTCGCGCCAGGACAGCAGTCATCCTCGGAAATAATTTTATCTGGGCAAAAGATACTCAGCCCGACGAAGTCATTGAAATCCTTATGCGGCTGTCAGCCGATGAGCAGCGAGACGTGCGCTATAAGGCTGTTTATCACGGCCTTTCCGTGGTTGACGAAAAGAGTGATACGGTTGTCAAACGGCTTATTGATATCGCGCTGACGGACGATGAGCATAACATGTACGGCCGGTGCTGCTGGGCCCTGCAAGATAATCAAAAAGCAAAGGAAATATTACGAAGCTATGCTGAGGACAATGAGTTAGACCAGGAAAAAGTAAAGCAATTATACCAACAGCTCTTTCAGGAAGATTCGATACAAATACCGCCAGCGGCAGAACCCTCACCTGTGTCTGCGACCGACCTGAATACAGTAGTAACGCTTACGGTCAGTGAACAAACGCCTTTTATTGATGCACTTGACGAGCTGAAAAGCAGTGATGGGGGCAAGCTGAATCTCACAGTGTTTTGGCGAGATTTGGAGCGGGCAGGTATAGACAAGGATACACCTGTACAAGTGGGGCCAATCGAGGCTGTGCCACTGAAAACTGCCCTGAAACTGTTGCTCAATGCCGTTGCGGGTGAGGATGGTGTGCTCGACTACCGGGTTTTGGACGGCGTTATCGTGATAGCCACCAGGCCGACGCTGGCTAAATTCGGGCCTGAAACGCGTATTTACGATATTACAGACTTATCCGCCCCGCCCGGTGAGTATCGAACCCGAACCAGCAGCAGGTGAATAACCGCCACGGCAGTGATAAAACGCAAAATGTGGACTGCCAATGGGGTAAATATAATAAGTAATACTTATTATATTATAAGAATAGCTTATGTTATAATAATTTTCTCATTGGTTGAACAAATTTTCTCTTTCAGACGTAAGTACCTTGAATACAAGGTCCTACGCAGGTAAATGGGGCGTTTTGGGCCACTTGCCCGACGGCGGCGATAGGCTGGTTTGACTTGTGGGGTTACTTTTGCTACAATGTTTTGCTTATGGTTAAGGCCACTAAAAAGACAGTCAGGAAACAGTCGAAAAAAGGTGCTGCGAAAGTCGCCCGTGTAAGCGGTAAAAAGGCGTTTCGAAAGTATGACGAGGCGATAAAGTACCTTTATGCGCGGACGGACTATGAAAAAGAGAAGCGTGTACGATACAACAAGACAACCTTCAACCTCACAAGGATGGAGAGCCTGCTGCGGCTACTTGGTAATCCTCACAAGAAAATAAATACAGTGCATATCGCCGGGACAAAGGGCAAGGGCTCGACGGCCACGATGCTCGCCAAGATGCTGGAGTCAAATAACTATCGAGTTGGGTTGTATACCTCGCCGCATGTGCTAGACCTGCATGAGCGGATTGTTGTCGATTCAAAAAAGATTGGTAAAAGCCAGATGCTCAAGCTGATGAACCGGATTTACAGACCGGTTGAGAAGCTGTCAAAGACCGAGACGCCGAGCTTCTTTGAGATAATGACAGCGCTGGCATTTATGCATTTCGCCGACGAAAAGGTGGATATAGCAGTTATTGAGACCGGCCTGGGCGGCAAATTGGACAGCACAAACGTTATAAAGCCGCACGTGGTAGGTATCACAAGCCTGAGTATCGACCACCAGGAGCAGCTCGGCAACAGCCTAAGCCTGATTGCGGCTGAGAAGGCAGGTGTGTTTAAGCGAGGTGTTCCGATTATCACGGTGGAGCAGGAGCCTTCGGCGATGAAGGTGCTTAAAGCCGAGGCGCTCAGGATGAAGGCCCCTCTGATGGTCACCGGAAAGGATATTGATTTTTCACACCGCTTTGAAACAAGCCGGGAGGAAGGGCCGCACACAAGGATATGCCTGACGACACCGAACAGCAAGTTCGAGCACCTGCGTGTGCCTCTTCACGGGACTCATCAGGCGATTAACTGCGGACTGGCGCTGGCGATGCTCGACAAGCTCAAAGACAGCGGGTATAAGATTGACAATGAAAAGGCCAAGCAGGGCTTGAACGAGGTGTCGCTTTCCGGGCGGATGGAAATGATATGCGACAACCCGCGGATTATGATAGACGCAGCGCACAATGCAGACAGTATCCATGCGCTGATGCATGCTATCGGACAAAACATTCCGTACGACTCGATGGTTGTGATATTCGGGTGTAATGTCGATAAGGATATCGACGGGATGCTGCGGGAGCTGCAATACGGCGCGGATAAGGTGATATTCACACGGAGCAATTCAGTCAAGGCGGCATGGCCTGAGGACCTTGGTGAGCGCTACAGTGAGATTAGCGGCAAGATGTATCAGACCGCACTTAGTCTGCGAGAGGCCCTGCGTCTGGCCGAAAGTGCAACAGGCAGAGAGGATTTGATCTGCATAACGGGCAGCTTCTACCTCATCGGGCAGGCCAAGCTGATGTTCATAAGAAGCAAGTAGCATCAGTTCATGTGCAGGCCACAGCAAGTCCTATCAGAATTAACCAACGGTGAACTTGTGCGCTTAAGTACCATATCCAGCAGGATTCCGGCCTTCGGCCCAGAACCAAAATTTGCTAAAGCAAATTTCCATAGGGGTGTAACTGCTTCGCCTACAAGGGAGGCGTATCTGTGAACAGTGGATTCGGTGACTGGAGTCAATCTCGGCACAACACCTCGATATCTATCGTATCTTCCGAGCGGGCTTTCTTAAGCACCTGCCAGGCTTGCTGTTTACTCACCAACTGATGACCATTGACGCTATGAATCACGTCGCCGTTTCTAAGGTTCATCCGGCCTGCCACCGGAACATTCTCCATGCCCGCTATTGTTAATCCCTGCACCTCGTTCTGCAGGTAACAGGGTTCGAGTTTCGTTTCTCGCAGGACCATCTCCAAAGAGCCGAGAGGTGTTTGCGGAATCGGGCTCCTGGTAGTTGTGAGCACTGTGTCTGACGCAGGCGGCTGGGAGCGGGACTGTTCAGCCGTGGACAGCCAATTCTTATTACTTGTTGTTATTTGCGCCGTCACCGATTCAGGCCGGTCAACCGCGAGCTTCAGTTCATACCTGCGTCCTTCGCTTAGTACGACGACTCTGTTTTTTTCAATCTTTTCTATATAGCCGCCGTCAATCTGCTGAGCTGTTTTGTAAATCCTGAGCGTATTCGATTCCCGATTTTTGATAAGTGCTCCGGCATCCGAGGAGCTGCCGGCTATGGCGCCGACCAAGAGCAGTTTCGAATCTGCGGGTTCTGTTGCTGTTTCAGTAAGCTCCGATGCGACCGACGTTTGTTTTTCCAGATAGAGGCGTTTTGCCTCAAGCTGGTCTGTCTCAAACACCTGTATCTGCTGCCTGTCCGCTGTGCCGGGGAAATCTTGACATTCGGCCTGTGATAATTGCATCTTAACAATTATGCCGGCCGAGGCCAGGACCAGCATTATTGTGATTACCACAAACACCCTAACAGCATATTTAGCCAGTCTGTTCATTGAGTGCGCACCTTACGCGATGTTTACACAAGCCGGTCTCTTGTTGACTCCGCTATACAAGCGTTTGATGTACAGAACGGAACAACACCGATAACCCCCAATAATAACCCCCGTAAACCACGTATGAAAAAAGCCGCCCCCGGCACCGCTATTGTTTTATATCTCTACGGCTCGAGTATTTCCATCCAAAAATCATCCACGCTTCCAGGGATTCCATCTCCCTGCCTTACAGTAAAGCTCTCGTCGCTATCGATTGTGCTTTTGTTACTGACCGAGGCCAGGATATTTCCGGCACTGTTCTCCAAAGTCCATAGGCCGAAATCACAGCCCGAGTTCTGCGTTTGAAGGTTGAGCAGATGCACGCGGCCTATAAACGGGGCCGAGACGTTGGTATTGACGAAGTAGTATTCGTCAGGTTGTGTCTTTAGCCCTGTAATTGTGAACGAGTTAATTCGAGCGACGGTCGTGAGGAAACCGGACACCGCAGCCGGCCATTGTTCATCATAATCAGGGTCGAAACCGGCAAGAAAGTCACTATCATACGCTGCGCCAAGGCTTATGCTCGCAATACTGCCCGTAGAGCAAACGTAGCTGTTCTCAGAAGCTTCTTTTACCGCCAGGGCAGCTATGCACCCATTCACAGACCAGTCAGAATCTATCAGGCTGCCGGCAATCGAGGCTCTGCCCATATTTCCGGTTAATATTACATCGGCGTAGAAATCACCGGCTACATTGCCTCGACGGCTTCCGGTTATTTTCAGTTTGCCGATTGACGGTGCGGTTATCTGGTCGGCGG
>CAYSTP010000015.1:0-20780 GCA_964434085.1 uncultured Pirellulales bacterium | reverse complement strand
AAAAAACGAACCCAAAACGAACCCAATTCAAACCCAAACGAACCCAATTTCCGCTCGTTTTTGCCCCCAAAATGGACATTTGGCAAAGAACGAACCCAAAACGAACCCAATTTTTCTCCGCCGCAGGCGGCTCGAGTATCAAGCATCGAATATCAAGCATCAAGAATCGAGCATCCAGTATCGAGAAACAAAAAAAGCCCCGCTGCCATCCGACAGCAGGGCTTACATTCAGTCACTACGACTGAACTATTATTTCGAGCATTCTGTAGTACATTCGCTCTTCTTCTCACCGTCGCTTTTAAACGCACAAGGCGGCTTGAAATCGGTCTCCTCATACGCCTTGCTTTCCTGCTCGTCAAGCCCCTGCTGCTCAATTATCCAGGGCGTCACAAACACAATCAGCTCACTGAATATCGTTTCTTCCGCCTTGAACTTAAACAAAGTATTGATAACTGGGATATCGCCCAGCAGCGGGACCTTATTTTCCTGGGTATTGACTTCTTTCTTCCTTAATCCGCCCAGAACCATTGTCTGGCCGTTCAGCAGCAGCAACGTCGATTCAGCCAGGCGCCTGTCAACAACCGGCTGCGAGAAGGTAATCGCCGAGGTCCCAAGGTCCACGTCTCCTGCCTGAAGGCTGAATTCAGGTAAAACATGCAGACGGACCATACCGTCGCGGGTCACATGGGGTGTTACCGCAAGTGAGACTCCGACTTCTCTGAAATTCGTCGTACCGATGCTGCCTCCGCCGCTGGTTTCGGTTATCTCCTGATACGGAATCTCCGTCACAATCTTAATCGCCGCCACTTCATTATCGAGCACCAGAACGCGCGGATTAGCAAGCAGTTTGGCGTTGACGACCTCTTTTTGAGCTTTAATCAAAACATCTACGTCGATAGCAGGATTAAGCCATCCTATCCTGAGAAGACTCGACGTGTTTTCAACCTTACTGATGGTTCCGTCGAAGACGCCGCCGATAAATGCGTCCTCCCTTCCCGCGGTCGGATTCACCCCTCCGTCGGAAATACCTGTCCCACCGTAGGTTGTATTGCGTCCTGCGTGCCATTCAACACCCAGGTCCAGCCGGTCCTTGCACGTAACATCATATATCCTTGCCTCGACCAGTACCTGGGGTGTTATTCTGTCTATCTCGGCCACGAAAGTATCTATCGCTTTAACCTTGCTCTCGACATCGGTCACTATGACGTTACTGGTGCCGGGATTAGAGCTGATAGAACCTCGCTTGCTGATAAACTTCGTCAGCGCTTTTTCAACATCACCCACATCGGCATACGTTATCCTGTATATCCTGCTGACCAATACTTCCTCACCCTCATTGATTTCCGACATGGGCGATATCCTTATCATGTTTTTGCTCGTCACGTATCCATAACCGTGCGCCGCCAGGATATTCGTCAACGCCTCCGAAAGCGGAACATCCGTAAGCGTAGTCGTAACTTCACCAACGACTTTCGGGCTCTTGACGATGTCCACATCCGCCTGCTCAGCCATCACGCGGATGACGTCGTCAATCGGGGTATTCCGGAAATTAACGCTTATGCGCTTTTGCATCCTCTGCTCGAGGGTGCTGAGCACCTCCTGATTTGCATAGGACCGCGGCTGCTCAGCACCACCCGCCGCAACGCAAAGGACCGCAAGTATAATTACCTGCCGTACTTTTAATACCACGCGTTCCATAGTGGTTCCTTTCTAATTCTTTAATCCTGCAATATTCTATTCCTGCGGCACTCGCCGCCCGGTCATTTAGACACCTTCTGAGTCCACTTTTTGCCGTCTTTTTCAAACTCAACGCTGTCTCTGCTGATTTTGACAACTGTTGCATCATTAACTGTCTGGCCCTGGTAAATAATCTGCGTACCGATAATGGCCGCCGGAGTATCCTCGCTCCATACTATCCCACGAACTATGACATCTCCCGCCGGTCCCGCCGCTAACCCCTGCTCAGATGCCTTCCTCATCGGGTCCCGCAGATTCGCCGGATAAACTAACGGCTTTTGCCACTCGATTTCCGTCTTGGGCCCAAGCAATGCAGCCGCCGTAGCATCATCTTGTATCTTGTTACCCCTCATGCCCGACTTAAGCAGTAAGCGCCCGAAGACAAACACAGCCACCAGAAAAAGTGCCGGTATTAATATCAGCGTAGCCATGTGTTTGGCCGGCGTTACTCCCTCCTGCGGCGTCAGAAGTTTCACCTTCACCAGCTGCCGGAACTCGTTAACATACTTGCGAAGTTTTTTCAATTGCTCGGCTTTGTGCGCAGGCGCAGGCCTTGCCTTGACTTTGGCCGCCGCCTTGACCGGCTCCTGCGAGCTTATCTGCGGCGGTTTCACAGACACCGACGGCCTCGGCGGTATGTGGCCTGCGGTATTGTCCTTCGGTTCAACATTCATTACCGGGCCATTGTCGGCGTTATTATTATTCGGTAACGGAACGCCGCTGAATATGGAAGATATCTCCTTATGCAACCCCGATTTGTGCTTCGCGCCCATAGAGTATCTCCTCTGCCAGAGCTTTGTATTCCGCCGCTGCTTTGCTGTCCGGTGCATAAGTCAGGACCGACTCGCCCGCACCGGGGGCTTCCGCCAGGCGAACTGTTCTGTGAATAATTGTATCAAACACCATATCACCGAAATAATCCCTCATCTGCTGCTGAATCTGTCTGCTTAACATTGTACGACTCTCAACAAGCGTAAGCAGCATCCCCGCAATTTTCAGCCTCTCGTTGAATCTATCCTGCACAATATCAATAGTCTCCAGAAGCTGCTTTAGACCCTCTAACGCATAGTAGTGCGTCTGGACGGGTATAATCACCTCATCACTGGCTACCAACGCGTTCAACGTCAGCAGACTCAAGCTTGGCGAACAATCAATTATGCAAAAATCATAATAACCACTTACCGTATCCAGCTGCTGCCTGAGCACATATTCACGCCCGTAAAGCGAAGCAAGCTCATACTCCGCACCGCTTAATAGAATATTGTTCGGGGCCAGATTCAGTCCCGTTACAGGAGTGCTTATTATTATCCGAAGCATGGGTACCTTGTGATTTGTCAGTGCATCATAAATCGTCTTATCCAGCGATTCAGGGTCGTGCCCCAGACCGAGCGTAGAATGAGCCTGCGGGTCCAGGTCGACCAGCAATACTCGCTTTCCGCTCATGGCAATCGCCGCCGCAAGATTCACCGCCGTGGTCGTCTTGCCGCAGCCGCCCTTTTGATTTGCCACCGCTATTGTTTTCATCGCTGCAATAAACCTCGAACACTGCCTGCTTGTGTAATGCTCCATTGCCACAGCTTTGGAGCGTCAGCGGCTCAACTATCCATGTCCTTTTCCACAAAAACCGAAAGGCTCATACTGATTTTATTTGCCTCATCGTCCCTGTTTCCTTTGGTAATAGAGAACGAATCAACAAAGACCACAGGCTCATGCCTTTCCAAGGCGTTCAAAAACATGGCGAATTGCCTGAAACTGCCGCCAAAGCTCACATCCATCCGATTCTCACCAATCAAATTGCACTGCGGCACCCTGAAGACGCTCTTATTGTCCCTCGACTTGATACTAAAGGATAAGACATTATTCTCATTGGCGATGCTGCTAATATCGAACGTCAGGTTTGCAGAGCCGTCGGAATCGGTGACAAACCTTCTAAGCCGGTCTTCCAACTGCTCAACATCGAACACTAATCGCTTCTTTGTCTCCTCATTTGAAGTTGCGCGGGCCGCTATATAATCCTGCTTCTTCTCTTCAAGCTGCTTATACAGGTTTCTCTTAAACCGACTTTGCGGCTTGAGGGCCAGCATGTACACAAAAACGAATACGATAAGACAGCCAACCCATATCAGCCCCAACGTTGTCGCGTATTCTCTGAAAATCTTCTTCATGGTCAATCCACCTGTATCTGCGGTCTGAGAATGCATTTCATCTCGTATGTAATAACCTCCCGGTTGTCCACCATCTCCACCTGCTGCGAGACCGGAACATCCTCAAGCTTCGGCCCAAGAACGCTTGAAACCCTCAGCTTGTCTCTGAACGCCTGTACCTCTCGGTCCGAAATCTCACCTGCCGCGCCGCCAAGTGTCAGATGTAAGGTCCGCGCAGAGACCATTTTATCCACCTTTTTCTGCGGGTCCTCGCTGTCGGCAACCTTTACCTTGGATGTCCGCTGCTCGACCACCATCCGCCGAAGAACCAGAGACTCCGGCATGTTCTCAACAATCGTAACCAGAATCTCCGACCACTGCTCATGTTCTGCTATCGCCTCGGCCGCCTCTGAAATACGCTGCTGAATCGTTTCCTTGCGCTGCTGATATGACCTGTGAATCCGCATCGCATCGGACAGCTCCGCTATTTTCTGTTCATAACCGGAAATCTCCCGCCTCTGAATGTTTATCACAACACGACTGCTCAGATAGATTCCCAGCATCGTCATAGCTATCGCCACGGGAAGTACAACCGTAACGGCCGTAGCAACAATACCTTCCGGCCTGCTCCTCGCCGGTATTCCCTGACCTTTAAGCATATCAATAGTAAGCATTTTATATAGACCTCATCGCAAGACCCGCTGCCACCGCCAGTGACGGTCCCTCTTTCTTTAACAACTGCTCACACTCACCGCCGCCGCGGCAAGGCATCCTCTCGAAAGGATTCCACAAAACCGCCTGTGCCGGCAGACGCCTGTCCAGAATATCAACGAACCCTCTGGCACGAGCAAATCCGCCGCAGACAAATATCTTTTCAACGCACAGTGTCTTCCTCTGCGCCGAATAAAATCTCAGTGTCCCTGTAACATCTTCGACGAGAGCCTCGCACGCCGCTTCCAGATTGCCAAGAACAGGTTGCCCATCAACATCCATATTGTCACCAAACAGTATTTCGTACACTTGCTTTTTACTGAGCCCTGTCCGCTGCAAAAGGTCCCTCGTAATGCTTGCACCGGCATGATTCGTGTCGCGGACAAATGGAACACGCTTCTCGTCCGCTATTACCAGCGTTGAGTAAACATGCCCGACATTCAGGACCGCCATCGCCTGATCCGATTCACAGCCTCCACATTCGCTCAGACAGTTAAAAAGAGCCAGGCCATCGACATCCATCAGAACCGGGTTCAATGACGCCTCTTTCACCAGCTTGCCCTTACGCCGAATCACCTTGTTCGTCGCCGCCACCAGTACACCACGAATCGATTCGTCGCCGTTCGGGATTGTCTGATAATCCAGAACGCTGTCTTCCATACTGAACGGGCAAACCTGCTCCGCTTCCAGTGCTATCGCAGACGGCAGCTCTTCCAGCGGAATTGCCGGAAACTTGAAGTGCCGAACAGCGACGTCAGGTCCGCACACACTGCAAACCGCGTACTTGCTTTGAACACCTGCCAATCGGCAACACGCGGTTATCGCCCGAACCGTTCGAATTTCGGCCGCTTGAACGCTTGTGTCACCGTCAGACTCAATCTGTAACATGCCCGCGGCAATCGTCTTATACCCTTTGTCGTCGCGCGCAAGCTGCACCAGCTTCACCGAAGACGAACCTATATCCAGACCAAGCAGGTCGCCGAACTTCAACCCTAACAGTCTCTTTAAGTCCAAGTTCTTGCCCTTCAATTTGTCGCTCAATCCAATCATTTGTGCCGGCAAAATCCTGTCTTGCGAGGACAGACTATGCACACGTCCAGTTACCTTTATCGGCTCGAATCATCTGCCCCTTAGTTACAAATGGATGGATGCTAACGACAACGCTGAATACGGCTGTTGACGGTATAAAAGTCCTATAAATACCGTCTTTATATGCAGTGACAGCGTAATGACAAAAATATGAGGATGTTAAGATATGCCTGTTTTACGGCCCCGGCCGATAATCGTGCCAACCGGCCGGCGCCGGAACATATTTGCCTTTCAGCCAGATATCGCCCGGCAGAATCCCTTCGAGAAGGCGTTCGTCCAGGTAATAACGCTTCGCATAACCATCACTGCCGCGACCTACCACCCCTCTGACCACTTCTGTTATCGTACCACGGATAACTATATAATTCTGTCCACCCGAAGCTTCTTTGCGTCCGCCATCGTACCACACGTGCTCCGCGCCCCAGCCGCCGCCGCCAACAGTTATTGCCGCTTCAACTTCTGTGCTCCTGGGCAGGTAACGGTCGCAAGTACTGCTGCCTTCATAACCTATCGGCTCATATTCCATACCCGATATTTCCGGCACCTCGCCCTCAACGTAAACCCAGTGTCCGTCTATCTTTTGCCATCCTCCTCCAGAAACATATTTCGACACCACGCCGGGGTCAACCACTTTGACAACACCCTGGGCAACCAGCCCAAGAACATTCGGATTATCTTCGGACGGCAGGCCGTCGGCCTCATGAGCACCGTCCAGCAAAATCGAATCTGCAACCCAGATATTGCCTGTCGCCACGACCGTCATGCGCCCCTTCACCACTTGGTTGCCGCTGCCGGCGCTCATATCTCCTCCGATTACCACGTTGCCGTTGATAAATATCTGTCCGCCCGGCTCACCTTCGACCCCGCTATAGGTCGGCGTAACGTAAGTGTCGGTGATATTTGTTGTATAGCGTTTCCCCGATGCCTCGGCATCTTCCGGTATGTAATGAAATCCGTATACATAATACTTCTCGAACCGCAGGTCCTCATAATCAACGTCGATGCAGTAATCGTACGTATCGCCCGACACTATACGCCCCCGAACCGTACAGTCATTTGTAATTCGAACCTTGCCCACTCCGCCGTCAACGAAAAATTCCAGTTGAACCGCCGGCATACCGTCCGGAACGCTGCCGTTTGGGGTCGGCGTCAATATCTGGTTCGGCTTCTGTGACTGGATAGTGTCCCTGAAGTGCGTAGCCTTGCTCTGTACTGCCTGCCTGTCCATAATTCGGCTGCTCGGCTGAAGAAAGTAAATTCCTTCATCAAAAAGATGCATCACTGCCGAGTACTTGTCCCATTCATCCGAGTTATATCGTGACTCGCTCATGGTAATCGGCCGCCTAAAGTCCGGCGAGCCGTCTATCCATATATCCCTTTCACTATCGTACGGGTCGTCACCATAGCAGTTGATATGCAGCGGCATATCGATAATTTCACCGGTGATATAATTCACCGGCGCCGTCGATGACGTTCCACTTGGTATTCGGCACATTCCCATATCCCAGCCGCTTATCGCCTGAATAACATAGACATCAACGGTCCGGTCAAATATCCCGCAGTGCCCCGTCGCACTGACCTTATAAACCGGCCTCGACCCCATGAACGAATCGAAACCGATTGTATAATCAACCGTCCCCGTCTGCTCACTGTCGTCCCCCTCATACCCTTCTTCGTCGGGCTTGTTGATAGAGAAAGTCTCGCTGGCCTCAAAATCCTCGTCGGCAAGGGCCGTCAGCATATCCGGCTGCTGACTCATCCGAAATATCGCACGCTCATAGCCCGCCTCCGCCACAAGCATCGCCACCGCCTCGTTCTTCGCCTGGATTGATTCTCTGCGAACGCCGTACGAAACCGTCATCATCGCCACACCGGAGGCCATAAGGATTACCAGAGATATCACGACCAATACAAGAACAGAACCAGACCTCGATTTGACCCAAAGCTTAATTCCGTTTCTCATAATAGCCACCTTCAAAAACAATTAAAACGAGGCCTCATGATTCTCACAGCGTTCAACAACAGCGATTTAGAGGCGGTACTCGTGCCAGCCCGCCGGCGCAGGCACATACTTGCCCCTCAGCCAGAAATCGCTCGGCAGAATCCCTTCCAGAAGACGCATATCCATATAATAGTGCTTCAGATAACCGTCTTTGCCTATCAGACCTACCACACCACGCAGGGCCTCTGAGAGTGTGCCGCGTACCAGAAGCTTATCCTGTGCACCTCCGCTTTCCTTCCTGTCGCCGTAGTTTCCTCTCCGCACGTTTTCCGCACCGAAACCTCCACCGCCAATCGTCAACGCTGATTCAACCACCGTCGTCGCCGGAAGATGCCTTCTGTATGAATCAGGCTCAAGAATATTATCAGTCACACCAACCGGCACATATTTATAACCACCGGGCACCATCGGCTTGCCGCCGATTTGGCCTGATTCGCTCATGCCAGGGTCAACCACTCTGATTACACCCTGAGATATCAGACCCATTATGTTAGTATTGCTGTGTAACGGCATGCCGTCGTCGGCCCGTTGCCCATCTACACTGAGCGAATCGGCTATCCATATATTTCCGGTAGCCACCACCGTTATCTTTCCCTTGAGGAGTTGTGCTCCGTTATGAATACCGAGGTCACCGCCGATAATTACGTTTCCATCGACGAATATCTGGCCGCCCGGCGCAGACTGAACGCCCCCGAATGACTGGCTTACATAAGTGTCCTCAACCCTGACCACTCGACGTTCACCCGTAGCCTGGGCGTCTTGAGGCATCACATGATAGGCATATATCGGATATCTCTCATACCGGGTTCCGTCGGTTTCAGGCTTGATTCGATAATCCCATGTCCGGTCATCTTGCGACTGCTGAAACCCCCTGACGGTGCAGTTATCAGTAATTCGAACCTTCCCTACTCCCCCTTCGACGAAAAACTCAAGCTGCACCGCCGACTGGGAATCGGGCAGCAACGCCTTGCCGTTCGGCTTGAATTTGAACGCATTATTTGTGCTCTTCTCGAACCGTTCGACCTTCTCCTCAACGCTGTATTCATCAGCCACTTTGCTGTCAGGCTGGTCAAAGTATATTCCGCTGTCGAACAGGCCCATTACACTCGAATATTTATCCGAGCCGCCCGCATAACGCGACTCGCCCATCTCAACTACATCCAGAAAGCTTGGACTTCCTGAAATGTATATGTCCCTCTCATCCGGAACATCTCGCAGATTATTGATATGAATTGGAATATCGAGGACTTCTCCGTCGGCGTAATGGACCGGGTCCGTTGAAGCTGACGAGCTCGGAACCCGGCACATTCCCATATCCCAGCCGCCGACCGCCTGCACCACATAAACGTCAACTGCCCGGCTGAACGTGCCGCAAAAACCCGCTGATGTCACCCTGTATACCGGGCGCGAACCTATAAAATTGTAAAATGAAATCTTATACTCGCACGTACTATTGTCAAAAGAAAGACTCCCTTCCGGCTTGAACTTGTTATTACTCAGCGCAGCGAGCATGTCCGGCTGCTGGCTCATCCGATAGATGGCGTGCTCATATCCGGCCTCCGCCGCCAGCATCGCCACCGCCTCATTTTTCGTCGCAATCGCCTGATAACGAACACCGTACGAAACAGTCAAAAGACCCAGACCCAGCGCCGCCAGAATTACCAGAGAAACTACAACCAGAACAAGGACTGATGCCCGTCGTCTTTTTCCAAGCTGACCCATCCATCGCCTCCATTACCGAGGCCAAATATTTCGCGCCAACGTCGCGGTCATAACCCGAATTTCTTCGCCCGAATCGTCATCCGCCTGAAGCGCTACGTTAATCCGAACACACCCCTGACCAACCCCACTTATCATAGTGTGACTGAACGCACCGTTCGGGTCCGGCACCACGTTTTCCGCCAAAAGCATTGTAGTGATATTCGAAGTGTTGCGAGAACCGGAACCGCCGGGAACCGCTCCGGGAGGATACGTACCGTAATCCACTTTCAGCTCATCGTCGTCCATATAGAAAAACGCGTAATCCGTGCCTGTATTCGTCACGTCCAGCAGACTTGCGTCCGGAACTGATGCCGACCAGTACCGAAATTCCACCGCGTCACCATACACCACTTCTTCGTTGTCGCCGGTCTGTGGTTCAGACTTAACGTAGCTGCCCGACGATTCCTTATAAACAGTGTAGCCGAGTCGGTTAGATTTCCTGCCCACACTGCCCCAGGCAATCATTATCGCCTGAGAATCCTGTCTCATACCGCTGTTGGCCTGCTCATACGTATTTTGCCAGCTTCGCTGGCCGCCTATCAACAATGTACCTACCGTAAGAACCAGCACGGAACTGATAAGTATGGTCATTATCAGCTCAACCAAGGTCAAACCACAGCGGAATTTCTTAAGCTTTGAATACACGGTATTGTCCTCTGTAATCATCAGCCGCCTGAGGCGTCGAGACGAACGTAGGTGGTCAGCACCAGATGCGGATGCGTTGCTTCGGGTTCAAGGTCTGAAAAATCCGAACGCCAGCGCACTATCACCGAGATTTCACGAAGAGTAACGCCGGCAGATGCATCGGTCTCCACGTCTCTGTGCATCAGACGAATGTACATGGGCTGCTCATCCACCTCTATCCTGTAGAAGCCGCTTTCGCTATCCAGACTAAAACCAAGTCCAAGCGTACTGGGGTCATAGCTCGACGAGCCGCCGTTGCTTTTCCAGTCTTCCAGAAGCAACTGCGCAGTGCGGGTTGCCGTCATTTCAAGTTTGGCTATGCGTGCATGCTTAGCGCAATGGTATTGGTAGCTTAAAGCGCCTAAAGCGGCTATGGCCAGAACGGCCATAGCCACCATTGCTTCAATCAATGTAGCGCCATGCTCGAGTCTCTTCCGGTCAACATGCATGTTGTACATTCCTTTTCCCTGGCCCGTGAACCTCGTCGGCTCTACGGGCGCTAATTGAAAAACAACATACAGTTGCCGAACTACGGTGCGGCGTCTTTAGTCCAAGTACCGTCAGCTGCAAGCGTATATGAGCCGGTGAGTCCTGTTACACCCGTGCTGTTGACTTTTACCACAGCAATACCATTTGTGACGGAATCAATTGAGTAGTTACTCGCTGAAAAATAAGTTCCTGTCAAGTCACCGCTGCTAAAACCCAAATCGGTAGCAGTTGTGCCGGAATTCAGAGCACCGGTAGGAGCAGTGCCGTGTTCGGCGTAATACGCACGAACCGCAGTTCGAATCGTACCTGCCGTGGCATTGGCCTCCGACCACTTGGCGGAATCTATCCTGCCCTGCATCAGCGGAATGGCGACTCCCGCCAAGATGCTGACAATTAAAATTACCACCATCAGCTCAATTAGCGTAAAACCTTTTCTTCGTTCCATTTTTCAACCACTCCAAAATTAAAGTTAAACTTCTATCGCTTACTTACACCCTCTATATATGTTATGTCATCATAATCGGCAAAATGCAAACCACGATGACGGTTATTTGTGATTTCGAGCTTCTTATTTCATCGAAAAAATCGGCAAATACAGTGCCAGCACCACAACCAATACAATCCCACCCACCGTGACTATCATTATCGGCTCTAAGAGACTAATCATCGTCTTGACCGCCGCATCCACTTTTCGCTCATAGTAGTCCGCCGTCCGCTCAAGCACACGGCTCAACGCGCCGCTCTCCTCGCCCACCTGCATCATCTTAACCACCAGGTTCGGGAAAAACCCGCTGCTGGCCAGACTAAGCGAAAGATTAGAACCCTCAACTATTCTTTCCCGGGTCCGCGTTACTGCCGCCTTGATGACATCGTTGTTCGTCATGCCGGCCAAAATATCGAACACCTCCAGCACCGAAACGCCCGCACCAATCAACGTTGACATGGTCCGACAGAACGTCGCCACGAAACCCTGGCTTACAATCTTGCCGAACAGCGGTACGTCCAGCACAAGCTTGGAAAAGGTCCAATGCCCCCTGCGAGTCTTGTTAACCAATGACAGAACAATTATCGACAGGACCAGCACACCGGCAATATAGTGAATGTTGAACTTTACCACATCGTAAAACTTCATAAATCCTCGAGTGAACGCCGGCAGGGTCCCCCCGAATTGATCGAACATCTTTCGGAACCGCGGAATAATGAACGTCATTATGAACATCACGATTCCTATGATAAGTGCAAAAACAAAAATCGGGTACGCCATCGCCGTTACAATCTTTTTTCTCAGCTTGTCGCGCTCATCAAAGTACTCCGCAAGACGACGCAGCGTCTGCGGCAGTGCGCCACCCGCCTCGCCGGCCATCACCATCGCGATTGTCAACGGGTTGAAAACCTTTGGATATTCCGCCAGGCTCTCCGAGAAAGGCTGTCCTCTGTGCATCTTCTCCAGGACCTGCTTCAGTATCTGCTGCAAACGAGCGTTATCCACGTCATCAGAGATAGTCTCCAGCGCCGATGTAATCGGAATGCCGCCCTCCACCATTGTTGTCAGCTGCCAGCACAATGCCGCAAGGTCCGCCGACCTGATACGTTTACGCCGACCGATGCTTCTTTGCCGCCGCTTGACAACCTCCTGAAGCGCATCTACAGAAACCGGTGTATAACCCTGCTCTCGAAGCCAGCTCAGGACATCACCAGCACTTGTAGCCTGCCTGACGCCCTCTTTCCTGCTTCCCGTAAAGTCTCTGGCAACGTATTTGTACGTACTCATTCACCTAACCTGCCCGTTCTCTGCTGAAACCCGCCCGACTGAAACTTAACCTCCGGTATCAGCCTGAAAATAACAAAACTCGTTGTTCGTACACCTACCACAGTTGCTTCGCTATTGAATCGACACGCCTTATCGCTCTCTTTAGCAAAAAAAGCCGTTCCCTCCCCCGAACCCCGCTTCAATATACCGTGGAATTTCCTCCTAATACCGAAGGAAAATCGGACCAGAATACGCGGTTGATTGTCCTAAGTGAATTCCGGATGACAACCGTCCCTGCTTGTTATCGGAATCAATCTACACTCTCGGCGAATGTCACGCCAAGAACCTCTTCCGGTGTGGTCAGTCCCTGCCTTATTTTCGAAACACCACTTTCAAGAAGTCCTCCATACCCCTTGCTGCGCGCCATCTGCCTTATTTGGGACTCGTTCGCCCCTTTGACTATTGCCTCGCGCATATCGTTATCAAGCGCCATAAACTCGAACACCGGAAGTCTGCCCATATAACCCGTATTGCCGCAGGTTGTGCAGCCCTTGCCCTTGTAGAATGTAATCTGGCTCGCCTCCTCCGGCTCCATCTTCAAATGTTTGAGCACCTCGTCACTGAACTGTATCGGCTCTTTGCACTTCTCACATATCCGCCGCACAAGACGCTGCGCTACTATCAAATCCAGCGTCGACGCCAACAGATAACGTTCCAGACCCATGAAACAGAAACGGCTGATTGCGCTTGGAGCGTCGTTGGTATGGAATGTGCTCAGAACCAGATGCCCCGTCAGGGACGCCTGTATTGCAATCTCCATCGTCTCCTTGTCTCGAATCTCACCGATTAGAACAATATCGGGGTCTTGCCTCAATATCGCTCGCAGGCACGAGGCAAATGTCAAATCAATCTCCGGCTTTACCTGTATCTGATTTATACCCGCCAATCGATACTCGACCGGGTCTTCAACGGTCGTGATGTTCTTCGCCGGGTCCTTCAGATAGCTCAGCGCCGAATAAAGCGTCGTGCTCTTACCGCTGCCCGTCGGCCCCGTCACAACAATAATTCCGTGAGGCTGCTTCAGTATCAGCTTGAACCGGCGAAGCAAATCCGGCTCGAAACCAATCTCTTCGATGTTATGATTAACCGCCGCCGCATCCAGAATTCGCATCACAATCTTTTCGCCGTATATCGTCGGTATCGACGAGACACGAACGTCAATCGCCCTGCCCGACGCCTTCATTTTGAAACGGCCGTCCTGGGGCAGCCGGCGCTCTGCTATATCCATCTTCGACAGAATCTTTATCCTCGTAATCACCGCCGCCTGCATCTTTCTCGCCGGCGGAACCATCTCTCTTAAACGACCATCGACTCGCATTCGAACCAACATCGATTGTTCCTGCGGCTCGATATGTATGTCACTTGCCCGGCTCTTGGTCGCCTGGCTCAGAAGCAAATCAACAAAACGAATCACCGGCGCCCTGCTCGCCGCCGCAGTATTATCGACCGCCTCTTCGGATATGTCTTCTATCAACAGGTCGCTATCTTTATCCTGTTCCGAATCTACCGCCGTCTCCACCAAATCGCGTAACCGCTGCTCCTCAACGTCGCTGCCGTGGTATATCGCTTCTATCGCCGCTACAATCGCATTTGAAGAGCTGATTACAACTTTAATCTGACGCTTTATCTTCAGCTCAATTGTGTCAATCGCGACCACATTTAACGGGTCCGCCATTGCCACAATCACCCTGCCGTCAACCTCCTCAGTCGCTACCAGGCAGAAACGGCGGGATATACTCTCCGGAATCATTCGGGCAACATTCATGTCGACCTTGCCCATGTCGTCCAGATGAATGTGCTCAATACCAAGATGCTCCGCCAGGGCTTCGGTCACCTTCTCTGCACCGAGCATCTTAAGTCGAATCAGAACCTCTCCGAGCCGACTTGGCTTGTCACGCTGCTCTCCCAGAGCGTCACTCAGCTCTCGCCTGGTAATTAAACCCTTACTCACCAGGTATTCGCCGAAGAGCATCTCCACTCTCTCCTTCGTCGGAACTCCGGTTGTTACCTGTGTCATCGGCATCCGCTCTTGTTTCTCCAAAGCCTACGAACACACCATCCAAAACTTCAGTGCACCCAAAACGCAAAACGGCCAAACATAGGGCACAACTCGTCCTATGCCGACCCCCAAATGTGAACCTTGACTGTAGGCGCTCACCTAAAATCAAACTCCGAATACAGTTTTTCCACCGACTTAATCGGCCCGTCCGGCCATCTCTATAAGCAAAAAACGCTGGCTTTCGCCCACCTAACGAAAAATAAACTCCCCGAAAACACATCGAAACATAATTCTTATCGGACTATACACCTGCCGTCCCATTTCGGATGTCACCAGTCAAGCCCCTGTTTCTGGCCGCAAAGGTCAATCAACTGCCCGGAATATTTGCTCGCCATACCCATAGTTGCTGCCAACATTGCATCCAAAATACCCCCATTACGCTTGACGAGTATCTCATAATCGCGTATTATCATCAAAAATCGCGGATGTGGCGGAACTGGCAGACGCGCAGGCTTCAGGTGCCTGTGGGCTTTACGCTCGTGGAGGTTCGACTCCTCTCATCCGCAGTACTTCACTGGACACAGTCCTGTACCGCTCCACCGATATCTTACCCAACGCAACATTTAACGCAAATCGCACCTATAGGCCGATAATGTAAACAGATGTACCAAAGGCGCCGTCTGTCGATTGTGCCGCAGGTTTGGATTTCATCTGAATAAAACAAGGCTGCGTAATGTTTAACGCCGTTACCAAACAGATTGAGTTTGCCGCCATACAACTGTCTTCGGCGGGCCTGCTCGGTACAGCAATTGCATGCACCGTCGCCGGACTAATCATCTGGCTTGCCGGTCTGGGAATGGCCCGGCTCGCCGCCGCCGTCATCGGTGGTTTTGCCGGATGTTTCACAGCGTATGTATTCTTTACAGCCGGCTTCGAATTGCTTGCCCTGGCAGCATTCGTCGGAGTGGCCCTCGGACTTCTAATCGAGCTGCTTTTGTCTCACTCAATCGGCTACGCTACCTACGGCTATAATCTTATCATGGCGATTCTGACCGCCGCCTCAGGTTCTATTCTCGCCGTCCTCGGTATGATTTTCCTGCTTTATTACAAGGGTGCAGACCCTCTAAGGCACGTGGACTTCCACCAAAAGCTCTATCTTACTGTGCTTTTTGCCATGATAGTCTTCGGTACACTTGAGCAACTTATATTTTGCAGGAAAAAAATTGCCCCTGCCCACCGGAAAAAACCCACAGCGCCGGCAACTGATGTCGAGCCTACCAAAAAAGGCTTATGGAGAAACAGATAAAAGCCAAGGCGACTATGACTCTGATAACCCCATGTTATACATTCTTTTTGCTTCCTTTGGAGATTCAATAGCATGGACTTCTTTGTGATTCTTGCTCAGACAACCGAAACCACCGAAGCCGCAGCCGCCGAAACCGCCAAAGCCGCTGAATCCATTGTACCTATCGACCTGTTCTGGCAGCAAATCACCTCTCTCGGTTTCCTTGAAGCCCTCACATTCATCTCCTTCGGAGCCGTGTGTTTGATGTACGGCTGGCGAGTCTTCAAAACGCTCGTGGTCATCAGCTTCGCCCTGCTCGGCATGGCTGGCGGGACACTGGCCGCCGCTAAAATAAGTGGCGAGAACCACCAGATCCTCGGCGGCTTCATCGGCCTTGTCCTGCTCGGCCTACTGGCACTGCCGCTTATGCGATGGGGTGTCAGCATCCTCGGTGCGCTTGCCGGCGGTATCGTTACCGCGGGAATGTGGTATGCGTTCGAGCTGCCCGAAAAATACATCTGGGCCGGTGGTCTAATCGGAATCGTTGCAGGCGGAATGATTGCTTTTATTGCCCTCAAGTGGGCCGTCATACTCTTCTCCTGTCTCGGCGGCTCGGCCCTGCTGGTCACCGGTTTGCTTGCGCTGTTCTACCTCTGGAACCAGACAACGGAACAAATACAGCAGCTCCTCTTCGAGCAAAATTGGTTCCTGCCCGTTGCCCTTATCGTGCCGACGGCTTTCGGATTCATGCTCCAGCACAAATTCATAAAACACTCCCCACACTGGTCAATCTGAAAAGACCCACAGTGTCCCGTCCCATTTAGCGATTGGACTTCCGCACCAACTTTTGATACTATTTAGCCCCCAAGCCTGCTTAGGGGGGCCTGAGTCTTGGGTCTGGAATCTTAAAAATGTTTGACGCACTTACAGAAAAATTTAACAGTGTTTTTCGCTCATTGAGCGGCAGAGGCCGTATCACCGAAGCAAACGTCTCCGACGCGATGCGCGACGTCCGCAAGGCCCTGCTCGAAGCCGACGTCAACTACCAGGTAGTAAAGCAGTTCTGCAAGGACGTTACCCAGACCGCACTCGGCGCCGAGGTCATCAAATCTCTCCACCCGGGCCAGCTCATGGTAAAAATCGTAAACGACGAGCTGACCAAACTGATGGGCCCCGTTGATACCCGCATCTACTTCGTCTCGCCCGGCCCGACAATAATCCTGCTCGCCGGCCTGCAGGGCTGTGGTAAAACCACTACCGCTGCAAAACTCGGAAAGTTCCTCGCCGCAAACGGTAAAAAACCGCTGCTCGTAGCCGACGACCTGCAAAGACCCGCCGCCATCGAGCAGCTCAAAATCCTCGGCGAACAAACAAGCATTGACGTTTACGCCGAAGACGGCAAAGACGCCGTCAGGGTCGCAAAGAACTCAATCAAGTACGCAAAAGATGGCGGACACGATGTCATTGTCCTCGACACCGCAGGCCGACTACACATCGACGAGCAGATGATGACCGAGGTCGCAAACGTCGCAAAGGCCGTCAACCCTCACCAGATATATCTCGTCTGCGACTCCATGACCGGCCAGGACGCCGTCAACTCCGCAAAGGAATTCAACGAGCGACTGGAGCTCGACGGCGTCATACTCACAAAGCTCGACGGTGACGCACGAGGCGGCGCAGCTCTGAGCGTAAAGGCCGTTACCGGAAAACCAATCAAGTTCATCGGCGTCGGTGAAAAACTCGACAAACTCGAAGAGTTTCACCCCGACCGAATGGCAAGCCGAATCCTCGGCATGGGCGACGTCGTAACACTGGTCGAACGCGCCCATGAGCAGTTCGATGAAGAACAGGCCGAAAAAATGCAGCAGAAAATGGCCAAGGGAAAGTTCGACTTCGACGACTTCCTCAAGCAAATGCAGGCCATGAAAAAGATGGGTGGCATGAAGGATATGCTCAAACTCCTGCCCGGCGTCGGCAGCCAGCTCGGTCAATTCGACCTTGACGAATCCGAAATCAAACGAATGGAAGGCATGGTTCACTCCATGACCAAACTGGAACGCAGCGACCCCGACCTCATCAATTCTTCGCGCCGCCGTCGCATCGCCGCCGGCTCCGGTGTCCAGCCCAACGACGTATCCGGCCTGGTTAAAACCTTCAAACGCAGCCGCGATATGCTAAAGTCGTTCTCCGGAGGTAAAGTATCAGGCCTGAAAAATATCTTTTCGGGCGGCTTCAATATGGACGCCCTGGCAGGTGCAATGAGCCAGGGCCGAAAAATAAAACAACGCTCAAAACGAAAACAGAAAATCCGCCGCCGCGGTAAAATAAGACGACGATGAAATCCGAATTTACACTCGAAGATTACCTCGAAAAGCTCGCTCTTTTCACCGACAACCAGTACGGGCAGATGGTCCGCACGCAGTTCCGGGACATCAAGGGCTCTGCCGAGCTGGCAATGCTCGCATCTCCTACCACCGAGGAGCTCAATCAGCTAAAAAAGGCCGTCGCAATAATGACAAAAGACGAAAAACAAAACCCTTGCAATTTGACCGACGAGCAGATACAACGTATCGCCTCTGACGCCGGAACAGACCCCGGTAATTTCGCCATCTTTATAAATGGCTATTGCTTGCAAATTAAACGAGGGAGTACTTAGCACCCAGCTATGGTCAAGACTTATCTCAAAGAGATTTTCAATATCGCACAGAAAGGAGATGCCAGAGAAGAAAGTTTTTACAGGCCCCTTGCCCTGCTCGTAGAGAACTACGCAAAATCGATAAAGAAGACAAATGTTTCCGCCACAGTTTCACCCCAGCAAACCGAAGCCGGTAACCCTGATTTCAGAATTTGGGACGGCAAGCAGTCTGTTGTCGGATATATCGAGGCAAAAAAACCCGGCCAGACCAATCTTGACCGGATAGAAGAGTCCGGCCAGATGCAACGATACTTAGCTGCGTTTCCGAATGTAATTCTGACAAATTTTTTCGAGTTCCGCTTGTATCGCAACGCCCAGCTAATCAACACTGTCCACATAGCTCGACCCTTCATCGTTACTCAACTCAAAACAGTGCCGCCTGTGGAAAATGAAAAAGATTTTTTTGGGCTCCTGAAAGATTTCCTTTCTTTCTCTGTCGCACGGGAGTATTCCCCAAAAACACTGGCGGTTGCACTTGCTTGTCGGACTCATTACCTCAAGGACCAGGTCTTGCTTGAACTGCGAAATAATAACAACAGACTATCCGGATTCTATCAGGCCTTCCAGCAATACCTCATAGCAGGCCTGACAAAGGAAGACTTCGCAGATATGTACGCCCAGACGGTAACTTATGGGCTTTTTGCCGCCAGCACCAGGCAAAACGGCGGCTTCACAAGAAAAACCGCCTTCGATAATATCCCCGCTACTATCGGAATACTTCGTGACGTATTCAGATTTATTTCATTAGAAGAGCCCAGCGACCAATTGAGCTGGATCATCGAAGACATCGCAGATGTTCTTCGCGTTGCCAATGCAAAAAAGCTCCTTCACCGCTACTATATTGAAGGCAGAGGCTCGGACCCGATTGTTCACTTCTATGAAACATTTCTCGCACAATACGACCCCGATGAACGCGAACAAAGAGGCGTTTATTATACCCCTGAAGACGTGGTAAGCTATATCGCCCACTCGCTTAAT
This sequence comes from uncultured Pirellulales bacterium, assembly GCA_964434085.1. Taxonomy (GTDB): domain Bacteria; phylum Planctomycetota; class Phycisphaerae; order Sedimentisphaerales; family Anaerobacaceae; genus JBBABK01. The sequence continues at coordinate 1,396 of CAYSTP010000015.1, read as the reverse complement.
ATTGTCCTGAAAGAATATTTTGAAAAAGCGGACGGTTTTGCCTGCGAAGATGTAACTGTCCTCGACCCTGCGGCGGGTACACTGACTTTTCTTGCCGAAACCGCAAAAACCGCCGTAAATGAGTTCTCTGTAAATTACGGCAGCGGCGGCAAAGACCAGCTAATAAAAAATCATATCCTGAAAAATTTCTACGCCTTCGAGCTTATGATGGCCCCGTACGCGGTCGGACATCTGAAGATGGGCTTCCTGCTGGAGGAGCTCGGATACAAATTGCATAAAAACGACCGTTTCAAACTGTATCTTACCAACACGCTCGAGCTTGAGGACCTGGCCCAGAGCGCACTGCCCGGGATGAGCTCGCTGTCGGAAGAATCACACTCTGCCGGTAAAGTAAAAAAGGAACAGCCTATACTTGTAATACTGGGCAACCCGCCATATTCCGGCCATTCGGCAAACAAGGGCAAATGGATAAGCAAAGAAATTCGTGAATACTACACAGTGGACGGAAAACCGCTCGGAGAGAAAAACCCGAAATGGCTTCAGGACGATTACGTAAAGTTTACTCGTTTTGCCCAGTGGAAAATAGACTCCGCAGGTGAGGGCGTCCTCGGCTTTATCACGAACCACAGCTACCTCGACAACCCCACCTTCAGAGGGATGAGACAGTCCCTTATGAACAGCTTTGACCATATTTATATCCTCGACCTTCACGGCAACAGCAAGAAAAAAGAAAAATGCCCCGACGGCTCTAAAGACCAGAACGTCTTTGATATTCAACAGGGTGTCGCAATTATTCTCGCCGTCAAAAAAACCGGGCTCGAAAAGAAAATCTCACATTCAGACCTCTGGGGTCTGCGCGAGGACAAATATATCTGGCTAAGAACACACGATATTGATAACACAAAGTGGAAAAGAGTATCTCCAAAATCAGAGTTTTATTTCTTTGTCCAGCGGGACGAAAAGCAGCTCTCCAGATACGAACAATTTCCAAAGGTAACTGAGATTTTCCCCGTCAACAGCGTCGGTGTCGTCACAAGCAGAGACAAACTCACTATTGATTCCAATAAAGAAGAACTTAAAAAACGAATTAGAATGTTTTGTGACGAAAACCTCTCTGACGAGATCATCAAAAAAGCCTTCGATCTCAAAGACAAGGCAAAATGGAAAGTCAAAGAAGCCCGAAGGAAAATAAGAGATGAAGAAGACTATGAAGAATTTATCAAGCCAATCCTTTACCGACCTTTTGATAGACAATGGATATTTTACCACGACACTGTAATCGAAAGAACCAGAAAAGAAATAATGCACAATATGATGCACGAAAACATATCGTTATGTGTTGGCAGAGCCGGTCAGGTCGTCGGGTTAGAACAACCCTGGAACGTTGCATTTTGCG
>CAYSTP010000014.1:0-20858 GCA_964434085.1 uncultured Pirellulales bacterium | reverse complement strand
GCTCCGTTTTCACCGCAAAGCGGATTGTCAACATCACATAGGACTTCAATCTCAGGCAAATTCATTTCATCGGGTGCGACTATTTTCTCAATGGATTCCAACTGTCCGCCGCCGAATCCGATTTCATTACCGTCTCTACCCAGGAACTTCCACCCCAGCGCCTGAGCTGCACCGACTCCGCCGTCTACGGTGGCGCTTCCGCCGACCGCCAGCAAAATCCTGTCGGCGCCATAGTCCGCAGCCGCTTGAATGAGTTGGCCTGTCCCGAATGTGGTCGTCTTGAAGGGATTGGCCTGTTTCAGACTCAACAATTCCAGTCCGCTCGCCTTTGCCATCTCCACCAAGGCAACCCTTGTATCCGGAAAAAATGCAAATCCGGCACAGACCTGCATCGACGGCAATGGGCCCATAGCTTGTATCTCGACCCATTTTCCCCCGCGCGCAGCCAGCATAGCCTCTGCTGTTCCTTCTCCGCCGTCAGCCATTGGAATACTGACAATTCTTAGCTCAGGGTCGATTGACTGTAGTGTGTCTTTTACAATCTGACAGGCGTCAATTGCGCTGATACTCGATTTGAACGAATCCATTGCAACTATAATCTTCATTTCGAACCTGACTGGAATTTTATCAGCTATTCTCTATAGTTCATAATATCGAGGTTCGAGGCTTACAGCGACCAAAAATACCGAGAAATAAAAAAACGTAACTTGCTGCCGGAAAACAAGTTACGCTATTTTAATAGCGGGGGAGGATTCGAACCTCCGACCTCCGGGTTATGGGCTTAATAACTCCGGTTTTTGCAACCTCTAGTCAAATAACTACTTACGAGTTAAAACCCTGTCACCCAGAAACTTAACTAATTCTGCATATTGAGCATGTTGTGCATGATGTGCACGGTTTCTGCTACAATTTGCTACACTTTGCTCCAGTGACTTCATATATCAAAGAGCAAGCAACCAAGATTATACCTTACTGCCACACTCGCGAATGCCCAGACCAGCTTTCTTGTTAATCCATATCTCAGCGGTTTCTTTGCGACCAGAATATTCTTCGTCGAACTCATATCCTTGGCTTTGAAGTGCTTTCAACAGTGCGGTCACAGTTTTTAGCAACACTATGTAAACAGCGGATTAAAATTATCCATATAAAAAAAGAGGTTTTTTTGCGTAAGGAGAAAGCCTCTTTACAATAAGAGAGTTACGAAGCCGCAATCAAATGGCGAGTCGGTTTCTTCGGATCAATTCTGAGCAAGAACAATCTCGTTTTGTTTTATAACCTTTCAATGGCAAAATGTGTTCGTGGACTGTATCAATGAAATCAGCCGGGTATGGGAAAAATGCATCTTCCATCTCATCTGACGGAGTAATCCAGTTTCGTGCACCCAAAACGACTGGAGGAGCATCCAATTCATCAAATGCGAGAGTGTTAATTGTGGAAGCCATGGTGTGCAGGAAGCTGCCGCGCTCGCAAGCATCGGAAGCCAGCAGGATTTTACGAGTCTTTTTGACAGATTCAGTTACTTTATCGTAATTGAAAGGCACCATTGAACGAGCGTCAATGACTTCACAGCTGATGCCGTATTTTTCTTCGAGTTCTTTTACAGCATCTAATGCACGATAGAGTGCTGCTCCGATGGTCAAAATTGTCAGATCGGTCCCTTCTTTACGAATGGCTGGCTCGCCAAATGGCACTTCATAGGCGTCTTTTGGTACACCGCCCTGGACGAATTCTTCCGGGTAACCGTATAATCGCTGACTTTCGAAGAAGATAACCGGATCTGTTCCCTTCAATGCTGAGTACATTAATCCCTTTGCATCATAAGGAGTTGCCGGGAAAACAACTTTCAATCCGGGGATATGGGTACATAACGCTGTCCAGTCCTGGCTGTGTTGTGCACCGTACTTACTGCCGACCGACACACGCATCACCAGCGGCATTTTTAAAAGGCCGCCGCTCATGGACTGCCACTTACACATCTGGTTAAAGACTTCGTCACCAGCGCGACCGAGGAAGTCACAGTACATCAGTTCGATAAGAACCCGGCCGCCTTCCAGTGCATATCCGACGGCGGTACCTGCGATGGCTGCTTCGGCAATTGGTGAGTTAAACAGACGATGATAAGGCAATGCTTCTGTCAGTCCGCGATAGACAGCAAACGCACCGCCCCAGTCACGGTTTTCTTCGCCATATGCTACTAAGGTCGGGTCGGTGTAGAATCGGTCGATGATAGCTTCAAAAATGGCGTCCCGAACACCGATACACCGTGTATCTTTCAGTCGCTGGCCGTTTTTATCAAATGCGGAACGGCTTCGAGAAGCAAGACTCTTGATACGAGGATTTTCCTCAACCGCAGGAATCAGAACATCCGGTTTTCTGTCTGGTTCCATAGAATCGATGTTTTGGTTGGAGTACATTATCTGCTCAAGCAAATTATTCTGCTTCATGAGATCTGCACGGGGTGAAAGGGTCAAGTCGACAGCTTTTTTGCATGCCTTGACAACCAGTTCTTTGGCATATTGCCAGAGTTTATCAATCGTGCTGTCATCGCATACATTGGCTTTAACAAGTTCTTTAGCGAAATGAACGGCGGGGTCATGTTCCTGCCACGCTTCGATTTCAGATTTTTCTCGATAACTGCTCTGATCCGAGGGAGAATGGCCGCTATAACGATACGTAATCGTATCCAGCAGCACAGGTCCATCGCCGTTTTCAAGGATATCTCGTTTGCGGGCGATTGCATCTGCTACAGCCAGTGGATTATATCCATCCACACGTTCAGCATGCATTTGTTCCGGATTGATACCAGCGCCCAATCTGGCCAGGATGCCGAATCCCATCGTTTCACCTTTCGGCTGACCGCCCATGCCGTAAAAGTTGTTGTAGAAATTTATGATCAGGGGCAGTCCGCCGCGATGCGATTCATCCCACAGCTTTTTGAACTGGTCCATTGTCGCAAAGCAAAGGCCTTCCCAGACCGGGCCGCAGGAAGAGGAAGCATCACCAATGTTGCTGATGACAATTCCCGGCTTTTTGTTGACTTTCTTGAATAAAGCAGCACCCACGGAAATATCACAAGAGCCGCCTACAATGGCATTGTTGGGATACACACCAAACGGCGGGAAAAAGGCGTGCATCGAACCACCCATGCCTTTGTTCAGGCCGGCTTCGCGACCAAAGATTTCTGCCAAAGTGCCGTAAATAAGGAAATCGATGGCTAAATCCTTAACGGCTCCTTCAGCGTCTTTTTCAACAATTTTCAGGCATTGACCATCAAAGTAGTTTTCCATAACCTGCATTAGCGTTTTGTCGTCAAGCTTTTCGATGGCGGATAAACTTTTTGCCAGGATCTCACCATGACTGCGATGGCTGCCAAAGATGTGGTCATCAATGCCAAGATGATAGGCCTGGCCGACGGCGGCCGCTTCCTGTCCGATGGACAGGTGGGCCGGTCCTTTGTGAGTGTATTCGACACCCATATAGGAGCCGCGCAGCTTAATCTCATTGAGCATGTTCTCGAATGTCCGGATGATGACCATGTCACGTTGAATGCGGATTAAATCCTCTTTACTGTTTCGTTTTAGTTCATCCTTAATTGATTTGTTGTATTGGTTGATCGGAATTGGTGTAAATTCGATCCGGCTGCTTTTCCGTACATCTTCGGGATTGACGACTTGACATTTTGGCATTTCTTAATTCCTGTTTTGCCTTATTAATTTAGTTTGTATTTTCCTGAGTTGGGTAAATAATCTTCACGTTTTTATCTTCAAGATACTCCTGCCATTCGGGTGAAGGCTTTTTCTCTGTAATAACTGTCGAAATACAACTGAAATCCATAACCTTATATAGAGACGGCCGGTCAAATTTACTGCTGTCCGCCAGCAGGATGCATTCACGAGCATTCCCGGCAGCTAACTTAAAGAGATGAGCGCTTTCAATGTCAACGGACGTTAATCCGAACTCCCTGCTCATTCCATCGGTCCCGAGAAAGGCTCGATAACCTCTGAACCGTTCCAGGACTTCAAGGGCAATCGGACCCACAGAATCCATTCTATCGGGGCGATATTGTCCGCCCAGAAGAAGAACATTAACGCCAGGCGCCTGAAGTTCCTGAGCTGTACGCACGGAATTAACAATAACAGACAGACCTTTCTTACCGCGAAGAAAAGAGGTCATTTGAAAGCACGTTGTGCCGGAATCAATGAACAGCTGCTCTCCGTCGGAAATGAGGTCGCAAGCCATTTGGGCAATGGCTCTTTTCGCTTCAACGTTCCGCATGGATTTGGAAATAAACGAATAGTCCGAATTCCGTACAACCGATGCACCTCCATGCGTCAATTCAAGCAAACCTTCAGAAGCAAGACTGTGAAGGTCTCTGCGGACGGTCGCCTGGGAAACATTAAGGTCTTGCGAAACCTGCTGTACGGTTACGTGGCCTGACCGATATGCCAATGAAAGTATCGCCTCACGTCTTTGTTGAATCGTTGAAGTCATTTTGTATCCTAATTTTAATTTCTTATCATTTTTTTTAATATAAACAATAAAAATCAAAAAAGCAACAGAAATTTTCAAAATAATGATTGATTTATGCAAATATATGTTGTATTCTTGTGCGTATACGAAATGCTTATTACCGTAGAGCAAGTATGCATGTAGTTAAATACCCTGAAGAAGGACAGATTTCCAAAAAGGTAGTCATTGTAAAATAGGCCCTCGATGAAGGACAATCAGTCAAAAACGACGATATCAAAGAAAGAGGAAATTATGGAAGTTCCGCAATCTACTGGTAGTCCCGGTAATGTTATCCCCATCCTAATGCCTCAGGCCGGTCAAAGTATGGAAGAAGGCACGATTTTGGCCTGGAAAGTAAAAGAAGGCGACCGTATTGAGGTTGGTCAGGTCATTATGGAAATCGAAACCGACAAAGCGGCGATGGAAGTAGAGGCGGTTAACGCCGGACGTGTTGCGAAAATCGTTGCTCAGGAAGGTGATATTATTGAAGTGAAAGTTCCGGTTGCCTATTTAGCTGAAGAGGATGTGGATATCGATGCCTATCTCGCTTCTGCCGGAGGCGGCGCAGCAACACAAGCTGCACCAGCGACCGCAACGCCGCCTGCTGCCTCCGAAACCGCTTCGCCGGCAACTCAAAAAACGGCTGCTTCTGTTAGTCAGTCAGGTCGAGTGAAAGCTTCTCCTGCTGCTCGTAAAATAGCGAGAGAAAAAGGTATCGACCCGGCTTCCATTAGTGCCGGTTCCGGTCCAGGCGGACGCATTCTTTCCAGCGATGTCGAAGAGGCTGACATTATTCCCACTGAAACCCGGGTACATCCGTTAACGAAAATCCGCAAATCGGTTGCCAGTAATTTGCTGTATTCCAAGCAGAATGTGCCTCATTTTTACGCGAAAACCACCATTGATGCGGGACCGCTGTTTACAACGTATCTCAAGACCAAGGAGCAGTTCAAATGCAGCGTTAACGATTTTGTGACACGGGCCTGTGCGAAGGCTGTTCGTCAATACCCGGCTTTCCGCAGTCAGTATGACGCGACCGGGATTGTTGAAAAACCGTCCGTCAATATTGGTATTGCGGTGGGAACCGATGAAGGGCTGATTGTTCCGGTGGTCCTGGATGCGGACCGGATGAATCTGGAAAAGTTAGCGGTGCGTACTCGTGAGATTGTTGAGTCGGCCCGTAACGGGAAATTGGAAGGGATGGGCCGCGGCATCTTTACCATTACAAACCTTGGCATGTTTGGCGTAGAGGAGTTCTCGGCAATCATCAACCCGCCGGAATCGGCGATTCTGGCGGTAGGGGCAATTCGTGAAGATGTGGTCGTTGAAAATGGCAAGATGCGTCCGACTCGCCTGATGACGGTGACACTCAGTGTGGACCATCGGGTGATCGACGGCGTACTAGCGGCGCAATTCCTCAAAACACTCAAAGAGCTGCTTGAAAATCCTGAACAGTTAGTATCATAAAGCGAGGCTCATAAAATGGCGGAACTGCCGCCGAGAAAGATTAACCGGATTGCTGCAGATACTGAAGAGTTTAAATAACGAGAATGTAATAATATGGAAAATCGCCGGACACAAACGACCGATTTTTTAACGAGTGTCGGTGATGTAAGGTCCATCCTCGCTGACGCTCAGGATACTTCTGTTCCGCAGCAGCTAAGATACAATTCACATATTCATTTGCCTCCGAACTTTTCTGCCTTTGAAACCGTTGAACAGGCTCTGCAATTTGCAGCGAATGAGGGTGTGCAGGTTCTGGGCTGCGGCAATTATTATGATTATTCGGTCTATCAGCAATTTGCCCAAATCGCTCAAGTCAAAGGCGTCTTTCCCCTTTTCGGCACCGAAATCATTGCTTTGGAAACAGACTTGCAGCAGCAGGGCATTCGCGTCAATGACCCCGGCAATCCCGGCAAGTATTATATTTGCGGAAAAGGGCTCAGCCGATTTGACGCTCTTTCCGACAGAGCCGGCGAATTGCTGTCAATCATTCGCAATAATGATGCGGTGCGAATGCGTGAAATGACCATCAGGATGGCCGAGGTCTTCAGCAGCAATGGTATAGAAACGGGTTTGGATGATCAGGCGGTGATATCGCGTGTGGTGAAACGCCATAAATGTATGCCGGAAATGGTTACTTTGCAGGAACGCCATCTGGCACAAGCTTTTCAGGAGGTCTTTTTTGAAAATGTTCCGGACTCGCAGCGACTGCAAAAGCTGACGGATATTTTTGGAAAGATTCCGCAGTCGGCTTGCAATGACGTCGTCGGCGTTCAAAATGAAATTCGTTCGAATCTTATGAAAGCCGGCCGAAGCTGTTTTGTTCAGGAGACATTTGTCAGTTTAGCACAGGCCAAAGAATTAATTGCTGAATTAGGCGGTATTCCCTGTTATCCTGTGTTGGCTGACGGCTCCAAACAGCGTTGTGAATATGAGACGCCGGTTGGAAAGCTGGTTGAAACACTCAAAGCCAATGACTACAAGATGGCTGAGTTTATTCCCTTGCGAAACAGCCCCCAGGTTCTGACCGAATATGTGACGGCAATCCGTCAGGCGGGCATTGCCGTGGTGGCTGGAACTGAGCATAACACATTGGACCTGCTTGCGATACAGCCAACATGTCTCGCAGGCGAGCCGATTCCCGAAGCGGCCGATGCAATCTTCAGGGAAGGGATATGTGTACTGGTTGCTCATGCCTATCTGAAAGCATTTGGACAAGCCTGCTTTATAGATGCTGTTCAAGGTGGTCCCAATGATTGGGTTGAACAGTTCAGTCGAATCGGTGCCGCAGTACTAAAGCGATATTTTGAGAAAAAGTAAAGGAGGATTGTACGACTAATGAGTTTAAGTTTAGAAGAAAAAATTAATATGATCGCCCCCGTGCTGCGAATGCGGCTCGGTCAAAATGGACAGTATCCGATTGTCCGTTATGTTAATAAGACGACGCTGCCGTCAGTAACGCTTTCAATACCCCAAGACGTTGATGAAGCAGGACTCATCGCTCTTGTTGATGAAACACTGGAAGCATCACCACAGATTCAGGCGGTCGCGGTCGAAGGCCTCGGCGCTTTTGAAATAGTGTTGATTGTCGAACCGTTGCTTGGTCGTGTTGCGGGTAAAGTGTTTATCGTAACCGGTGCGGCACAAGGTTTCGGCCTGGAGATAGCACAAAACCTGGTTTCGCAAGGTGCTTATGCGGTTCTGGCTGATATCAATGAAGCCGAGGCCTGTAAGCAGGCTGAAGCTTTGCGGCAGCAATACGGTCAGGAGCGGGCTATGGCTGTTTCGATGAATGTTACTGATATTGCTTCTATTCAGGCAGCTGTTCACAAAACCGTTAAAACCTATGGCGGTTTTGACGTGTTCATCTCGAACGCCGGTGTGCTCAAGGCCGAAAGCGTCAAAACGCAGCCGGAAAATGATTTTGACCTCTCAACAGCCGTCAATTACAAGGGCTATTTCCTGTGCACACAAGTTGCATCGAAGATTCTGGCTCTCCAGCACAAGGCAGATCCGACCTATCTAAGCGATATAATTCAGATCAACTCAAAGTCCGGGCTGGTTGGTTCCAATCGTAACGGAGCCTATGCCGGTAGTAAATTCGGCGGCATCGGTTTAACTCAATCGTTTGCGTTGGAACTGGTCGAAGACGGTATTAAGGTTAATTCCATTTGTCCGGGCAATTTCTTTGATGGGCCGCTCTGGTCCGATTCCGAAAACGGACTGTTCGTTCAGTACCTGCGCAGCGGCAAAGTCCCCGGCGCAAAAACGATTGAAGATGTAAGGCGGTTTTATGAAGCCAAGGTGCCTCTTAAACGCGGCTGCACAACATCGGATGTGATGGCAGCAGTATATTATATTATTGAACAAAAATATGAAACCGGCCAGGCCATTCCTGTAACAGGCGGCCAGGTCATGCTGCATTAAAAGAATAAGTACATGGCACAGAACATTCCTCAGAGGCAATATGCAGTTCAATTGATTGGCCCCGGTCAACTAACATTGAATACAGAAAAAGATGTTTATCAAGTCGGTCCGTATCAGATTCTTGCCAGGGTTGAAGCGGTCGGGTTGTGCTTTTCCGACCTGAAACTGCTCAAACAGTTTGATAAACATGTCCGTAAAAGCAAAATTATCTCGGGGATTGACATCTCGATTCTGCCGGACATACCCAGCTATAAACCCGGTTTGGCCCCGACGGTTCCGGGGCATGAAGCCTTTTGTACAATCGTGGCTGTTAGCGAGAGTGTGACACGTCACACAGCAGGGCAGCGTGTGCTGGTGCAGACGGATTATCGCTGGCTGAAAACGGCTAAGTCCAATTCTGCTTTTGGGTATAACTTCGAAGGCGGTCTTCAGGAATATGTCCTGATGGATGAACGTGTGATCGTGGACCCGGATCGGAATGAGAGTTTTTTGATTCCTGTTGATAAAGAGCTCAGTTCCTCGGCCGTCGCACTGGTGGAACCGTGGGCCTGCGTCGAAAGCTCGTATATTACACAAGAGCGCAACACAATTTTGCCGCAGGGAAGATTGCTGGTGGTTGTCGAACCCGGCCGGACCATAGAAGGCCTTCAGGAGAGTTTTTCTGCTGCGGGTAAGCCTTCTTCAGTTACGGTGTTTGGATTAAAAAACGGCTCGATTGAGGGACTTGAAACGACAGCCGTTGATGATTTAAGTGCTCTGCCCAATGAGACGTATGATGATATCGTCTGTTTCGGTTCTGACAAAACGACTATTGAATTATTGGATGACAAATTGGCTGCTTGCGGGATTATCAACATTGTGCTTGGGGGTCAGACAATTGGGCAGGATGTTTCCGTGGGTGTCGGCCGGACGCATTATGGCATGACACGATGGATAGGGACGACCGGAACCAATGCAGCCCGGAGCTATAAGAATATCCCGGCAACAGGTGAAATTCGCGCCGGTGATAAGGCGATTATTGTCGGAGCGGCAGGTCCGATGGGGCAAATGCATACGATTCGCCTGATTTGTTCAGGTGTTGAGAATCTGTCCATTGTTGGAATGGATTTTGACGATGAACGGTTACGTTCGCTGGGCGAAAAAGCTGAATCCATGGCTAAAGAACGTGGTGTTGCTTTATCTCTGGTAAATCCGCAAAAAACACCGGTAAGTGATAAATTCAGCTACTTTGCGATTATGGCGCCCGCCGGTGCGTTAGTCGCTCAGGCAGTTAAAGACAGCGTTGATGGTACGATTATCAATATATTTGCCGGCATACCTGCTTCAGTAAAACAGGATATTGACCTGGATACTTATATTGCCAGTCGATGTTTTATGTTTGGTACCAGCGGTTCGCGATTGTCAGATATGAAGATTGTTCTTGAAAAAGTCCTGTCAGGTCAGCTTAATACGAATTGCTCAGTGGATGCCGTATGTGGTATGGCCGGGGCGATAGATGGAATACGGTCGGTAGAATCAAGGTCGATGGCAGGGAAGATTATTGTGTACCCGCAGTTAAAGAAGCTGCCGCTTTTACCACTGACTGAACTGGCTGAAAAATATCCATCCGTTGCTGAAAAGTTGAGCAATGGTATTTGGACGAAACAGGCAGAACAGGAACTTTTAGAAGTCGCTGATTGATTAATTGCTCGCTCCAGAATATGAAACAAACAGCCTACAGTTACTTCAAATGTGCGCTTATCGGCTCATTATATGTTTGCCGGTGAACTCCGAGGAAATTAGCGTCGATGAAGAATTTGTTCCTGTTTTCGATAATGGTCCGGGGAAATGCCCACGTGTTTCTTAAATAGTCGTGAAAAGTAATACTCGTCGGTTAGGCCGATTTGATGAGCGATTTCGTATAGGGTTTCATCAGTACCCAGAAGGAGTTCCTGTGCTTTTTCGATACGTCGTTTGTTGATGTATTGCAGGGGGGCGGTTCCGATTAGTTTGCTGAACAGATTCGAAAAATATGTCGGATTCAGATTAACGATCTTGGCCAGTTGGGGAATTGTCATGGGGGTGTCTAAATAATCCTGAATATACTCCAGGACTTTTTCAAAGCGTTTGAGACCATGTAATGTATCGATTACTTTGGGTTGGCTGTAATCAGTGAAAAAGACCGAGAGCAGCAGTCGCATAATGGCGTTGGTCTCGAAGATATTGCCGGGCGATTTATCCTGGTCCAAACGTAGCGTTCGTTCGAGAACCTGCTGGTAGATGGGTTTGTTGGCATTGTATTCGATCAGTTTCTTGTGGGGATTCAGTTCCAGCAGGCGGTCAAATATGGATTGGTTGACCAGTGTGCCCGATATGGGTGCCTGATAGTTACACCCCAGCATCGAAAAAATATCCAGTCCCGTCTGGGGCCTCGATGTGAAATGTACATAGTAATGGGTAAAGCTCTCAGGGCAAAACATGTCGACCGTTGTGTAGCAGGGGATTAGATAGAGGTGCTCAGGTATAAGTTCATACTCTTGACCATGGTGTCGAATCCTGCCGTAACCTTCCGTAATGTAGTAAATTCTCGAGTAGGGATTATTGACATTGCGATAGTTCCATTCCGTACCCACTGTGAATAGTTCGATGTTCAGAATGGTAACATCGAGATAATCAATGATATTCTTGAGTCCGACCATACACTCAAAATTAACTGCAAATCTGTGAAATGTCCATTAAATTCTGTAAATCGTGCATGTTGTCGACTTAAATTTTTACTATCATGAGCCGCTCTTGGTGGATTCAATCAATTATTTAAAGGAAAGGGAAATGGCATTATTCGAACAGGCTTATTGCAGACATGTCGACTCAACATTTCGTGCCGCCGGATTCTTGAGGCTTTTGTTGCTGTTGATTATTTGCGGACTGCCTGGGACCATCGAGGCGTCGTCCTGGCCGTATCAGGATGAAACCCCGGCCCAACGTGATGCCCGCATGGCGTGGTGGCGGCAGGCCCGCTTCGGGATGTTTATCCACTGGGGAGTTTATGCCGTTCCGGCCGGAACCTATAAGGGAAAGCGTATCAACGGGATTGGCGAGTGGATTATGAACCAAGGCAAGATTCCGGTTGCTGAATACAAGAGATTTGCCAAACAGTTCAATCCCGTCAAATACGATCCGGATGCGTGGGTGCGCCTGGCTAAAGAGGCCGGAATGAAGTATATTGTTATCACTTCCAAGCACCACGATGGCTTTGCCCTGTTCGATTCCAATGTGACCGACTGGGACGTCGTTGATGCCACCCCTTATGGAAAGGACCTTCTCAAACCACTGGCCGAGGCCTGTCAGAAACATGGGGTCAAGCTGGGCTTTTACTATTCGCAGGCCCAGGATTGGTGCCATCCGGGCGGAGCGGCCGTGGGGGGACACTGGGACAATGCTCAGGATGGCAGTATGGATGAATATATTCAAAACATCGCCGTACCGCAGGTTAAAGAAATTCTGACCCACTACGGCGACCTGGCGGTGCTGTGGTGGGACACGCCCCAGAATATGACGGTCGAACGTGCCAATATGCTGCAGCCGCTGATTAACCTGCAGCCTGGAATCATCACCAATAACCGTCTTGGCGGCGGATACCAAGGTGACACTGAAACACCCGAACAGCATATCCCGGCGACTGGTTACAAGGATCGTGACTGGGAAACATGCATGACCATGAACGATACATGGGGTTTTAAGAGTTATGATAACAACTGGAAATCCACGGAGACACTGATTCGCAACCTCGTAGATATTGCCAGTAAGGGCGGCAATTACCTGCTGAATGTTGGTCCCACTGCAGAGGGAGAAATTCCTCAGCCCTCCATTGAACGGTTACAGGAAATTGGCCGATGGATGAAAGTCTATGGCAATTCGATCTATGAAACCACAGCCAGCCCCTTTACACGGCTGCCCTGGGGCCGTTGTACGAAGAAGATGTTCATCAATGGAGCGACCCTGTATCTCCATGTTTTCGACTGGCCGCAGGATGGTAAATTGCTGGTACCCGGTTTGAAGAATCAAATCCAACAGGCCTATTTGATGGCCAATTTGAAAACACTCAAAATCAGCAGTGAACCTCAAGGGGTGGTGGTCCAACTGCCTAAACAGCCGTTGGACGAAATTGACACGGTGGTCGTTCTAAAGGTAGCCGGTCCGCTGGATATCGAAAAAGTGTTGCCGACACAGGATGCAAAAGGTGCGGTTCTGCTTTTGGCCGAAATGGCAGACACATCTACCGGTGATTACAGCCAATTCAAAACCGTAACATTGGACCAGACGAAACTGTTAGATCCCGGGGAACACAAACTTCAAATCAAGCCCAGGAAAGAACGGTGGCAGCCGGTCAATGTCAGGTCGATTACATTAGAACCGGTACAATAGAATATTTGGCCGATATCCAGGAAACAAACACAGATGGAATCAAAAAATTACATCGCCGTTGATCTGGGCGCCGAAAGTGGTCGTGTGATGCTGGGGACCGTCACGCAGCATTTGCTCACATTGGAGGAAATCCATCGCTTCAAAAACAATCCGGTTCAGGACGGACAATCCTTACGTTGGGATTTCCCCGCTCTTTTAGCTGAAATTAAAACCGGCGTCAAGCAAGCCGTTCAACAGGCAAAAGGCGATGTCGCGTGCATTGCCGTTGACAGCTGGGGTGTAGATTTCGGGCTGCTGGATGAAAACGGTCAGCTTCTCGAAAAACCATACCATTACCGGGACAGTCGAACCGATGGCATGATGGATAAAGCGTTTGACATGGTTGGCAAACGGGCAATCTACGATCAGACCGGCATCCAGTTCATGCAGTTGAATACGATTTACCAGCTGTTGGCCATGCGGCAGTCGAATGACCCTGTACTTGATAAAGCTAAAAAACTGATATTTACGGCAGATTTGTATGCCTATCACTTGTGTGGAAAACCTTATGCCGAGTACACGCTTGCCAGCACCTCTCAGTTGATGAATATGACGACCGGCCGCTGGGCAAAGGATATTTTTAACAAACTGCGGTTACCGCTGGAAATTATGCCGCCCATTGTTCAACCCGGAACTATCGTTGGTGAACTTACGTACGGAATTGCTGCCGAACTTGGTTGCAGTCCAATCCCGGTTGCCGCAGCAGGCTCACATGACACCGCATCAGCGGTTGCAGCCGTTCCCGCCGACGCTGAAAACAACTGGGCCTATTTATCCAGTGGAACATGGAGTCTGCTGGGTGTGGAAATATCTGAACCGATTATCAACGAACAGACCTTCGAATATCAGTTCACCAACGAAGGCGGTGTGAATGGAACGATTCGGCTGCTCAAAAATATCATGGGGCTGTGGCTAGTGCAGCAGTGCCGCCGCCACTGGCAAACCGAGGGGCAAGACCTGTCCTATTCTCAAATAACTGAAATGGCCGCCAAGGCCTCTCCGTTTGCTGCTTATATTGACCCCTCTCATTCTGATTTCCTGACGCATAGGCAAATGCCCCGGAAAATCGTCGATTATCTCAGGAAGACCGGCCAAAAGACAATTGAAGACCGTGGTAAATTGATTCGTTCAATTCTGGAAAGCTTAGCTTTGAATTACGCTTGGGTGCTCGAACGGATCGAAACTCTCATCGGTAATCACATTGATTGTCTGCATATTGTCGGCGGCGGTATCCAAAATGAACTGCTTTGTCAATTTACCGCGAATGCGACCGGCAAAAAAGTCATCACCGGCCCGATTGAGGCCACCGCCAGCGGTAATATATTGATACAGGCCAAAGCCGCTGGTCAGGTTAAGGATATGGAGCAGATTCGAAAAATCGTTCGAAATTCGTTTAACGTGAAAGAATTTCTGCCGGAAGGTACTTCTGTCTGGCAGCAACAAAGTAAGAAATATAAACCCTCAGTATAAGGAACATAATCACGGCTAAAAAAATAAGTGCAGGCTGTTTACCTGAAATCAAAAAAGCAACTCCCAAAGTACCGGTCATCGGCGTTTTCTCACCGTGCGATCCGCGGATTGACCAGCCCAGTCGTAAACGTTCTCAGAATATCATTGCCATGGTGGCCGATACCATCAGCGGTCAGGTGGTCCTGCCGGATAAAACCCCGGTACCGGTGGTTTATTCAGATGTTTTGATTGATAGCGAAGCGCAAGCTGATGTTGTTGCCCAGCAGTTTCGCAAGGCGGGTGTGGACATTCTTGTCTGTGCGCCGGATACATGGGCATTCCCGCAGTTGACGACCATCTCGCTGCTGCAGCAGTTCCCCAGGGACACACCCATTAATATTACCTGCGGCAACAGCGGCCCCAAACCGGGCGTCGTCTATGCGCATGCACTGACCGGAGCGATTAGTCAATACGGCAAGATGGTACATTTGAATGTGGGTAACTGGCCGGATACCGGGTTGAACCCCAAAATGAGTCCTCCGACGGCCATTACCCTGATTGACTGGTGTTATGCGGCTGTCACGGCAATGGCTCTCAAGGGCCGGCGTGTGGTGGTCTTCGGTCACGATTCGATGGGAATGGAAACGGCATTAGCGCATATCCTGCCGACCCGAAACACCTTTGGTCTTGAAATCACTCGTCTGGATATGAAACTGCTGGCCGACATGCTTACAAAAGGTGCTTACAACAAAAAAGAGCTTAAAAAACTGCGTGGTTGGATCGATGGGCATCTTGGCAAACGGCTGGAATTGAAGACAGAAGCTGACAGCAAGCGGTTCGATACGAGTCTTGCGATGTACCTGATAAACCGTGACTTGATGGCGGATTTGAACGCTGTCGGCGGTGGTTTTATGAGTCAACTCGAATGGGGCAGTGACGGCCGCGGACTTCCACTGCCGGTAGCCGATGCCATGGAATCGATGTTTAACAGTACCTTTGACCACAATGGCCCTAAGGCTCCGCAGCCCTATGCAACTGAGGCGGATGTCCAGGGACTTCTAACTATGCTGTTCATGACTTATCTATCCGGCGGCAATCCGCCACTATTCATGGACTTTCGCAAGGTCTGGGAAGGCTGGGAAATCGAGGCCCTGGCCAGGAAGGTCGGAGTAAAAATCAATCCGCGTGCAGATTACATCAAGAAGGGGCTTGTGGATGGTGACAATTCCGGCAGTGCCTCCTTTGACTGGGCAGGCAGGCCCGGCACCAGTGTCAGGCAACTCATGAGTAAAATATCCATGCCGCTGGCCGATGAGGGGTACTTCCCCGGTGGCGGTAACAGCGTGACCTTCATGACGCCGGCCGGTGTTGAAGGCATCGCCGGACGGATGGCATACAGTAGCCTCAATGATAAATTCAGCCTGATATGGGACCAAGCCTATACAACCAGTGTGCCGGCAAAACTCGCAAAGGCAATGTGCGACTTGACTACCCCGACCTGGCCGCATACCTTTGTCGTGCCGAAATACGCCAGCATGGTCGAGTACAAACAGTATGCTCCGGCCAACCATTTCCACATGACTTGGAATCTGCCGGTCTCACGATTGCAGTACTGGATGGACCTGGCCGGTGTGATAAGTGTGACTCCATGGGCAGCGCGTCCGAGCTTTGTCGAAGGAACCGACCGGCCGCTGCCGTTAATCTATCACCTCAACGGCGGTGAAAGTACCTTTAAAGGAATGTAAGATGTTGTAAACAGATTAAAAGGGATTCTTATGGATTGGCAATTTCTAGCAACGAGTACAGCAAAGATTGAAAAATTAGGTATCTTTGTGATTGTTTCGTATCTTGTGATTATTTTAGGTGTGGGGATATGGGCCGGACTGAAACGCCGAGGAGGAACTGAAAGTAAGGGCTACTTTCTGGCCGGTGGAACACTAACCTGGCCTTTAATTGGGATGGTGTCGTTCTCGACGAATATTTCTAGTATAGTAATCATTGTTCATACGTCTAACCTTTACCTTTGGTATACGATGTTTCTTGGTCATTTCATCAAAAAGGTGGCAAAACTTTACAATTACGTACGTTGCTGTAAAATAGTGGTATATATTTCTCTGGCTCAAAGGAGAACAAAATGAAAAAAATCCTGCCCATTGTTATAATCGTTATTATAGCCGCTGCTTTGGTCGCAATAGGTGTCATACGCAAGGGCCGGACAAGCACCACCTACAAAATCGCCGTAATCCCCAAAGGCACAACCCACGTCTTCTGGCAGTCAGTCCACAAAGGCGCAGCCGACGCTGCAAAGAAATACGGCGCGGAAATTTTCTGGAACGGCCCGGAACGCGAAGGCGACCGAGAAAAACAAATCCAGATAATCGAGGATTTCCTCACACAGAAAGTCTCCGGCTTCGTCCTCGCCCCGCTGGACAGCAAGGCGCTGGTGCCTTCGGTCGAAAAAATATACGCCGAAGGAATTCCCTGTGTTATCATCGACTCGGGGATAGATACTGACAAACACGTTTCGTTCGCAGCGACGGACAACTATAAAGGCGGGGTAATCGCCGCAAGAAGAATGGGCCAAATCCTCGACGGCAGAGGAAAAATCATCGTCCTGAAATACATGCCCGGCTCAGCCTCGACCACCAATCGCGAGAACGGCTTCATAGAAACCATCGAGAAGGAGTTCCCCGATATAAAAATCGTCGATACGAAATACGGCATGGACACGGTCGAGACCGCCCTTGTGGCGGCCGAGGACCTGCTCACCAAAAATCCCGAAATCGACGGAATGTTCGCGCCCAACGAACCCTCGGCAGTCGGCGCTCTGCGGGCCCTGCAGAGCCAAGGCAGGGTCGGCAGGGTAAAAATGATTGGCTTCGACGCGGGTACACTGCTGGTCGAAGCGCTGCGCGCGGGGACGGTCGATTCGCTCGTCATCCAGAACCCGTACAGAATAGGATACGAAGGCACCAAGGCCTGTATCGACAAACTCAACGGCCAGGAAGTCCCGAGGCAAATCGATACCGGTGTGGCGCTGTTAACAATAGATAATATAGACACACCCGAAATGCAAGCCCTGATGAAATGATAAATCCCGCAAACAACTCACAAAACCCGGTTGCCCTAGAGATGAAGGGGATAAGCAAGCGCTTCGGCCCGGTCCAGGCCCTGCTTGATGTCTCACTAACGCTTCGCACCGGCACAATCCACGCGCTGGTCGGCGAAAACGGCGCCGGCAAAAGTACGCTTATGAAAATTCTGGCCGGAGTCTATAAGGGCAACACCGGCTTGATTCAAATTAATGGCCGGACGCGCGTCTTCGATAATCCCAACCAGGCAATCACCGCGGGCGTCTCGATGATTTACCAAGACCTCGACCTTGCGGAGCATCTGACGGTGGCCCAGAACGTATTTCTCGGCAGCGAGCCAAAGGCCCTGCTGCCCTTTTCCATCGACCACAAAAAAATGTCCCGACAAACTGCCGACCTTGCCGACAAATACGACTTCGATATCGCCCCCGACGCTGTGGTTGCAAATCTTTCGACGGGCGACTGCCAAGTGGCCGAAATCCTCAAGGCCCTTGCCCGCAGCGCAACCATTCTCGTTATGGACGAGCCGACCTCGTCATTGTCCGAAAAGGAAACCAAACGACTCTTTAAAATTATCAAAAATCTTCGCGCCAAGGGAATTTCGATAATCTACATTTCGCACCGGCTCGAAGAAATCATCGGTCTTGCCGACGATATTACCATTCTGCGCGACGGCAGAGTCGTCCACCACGAAGTCAATGCAAAGCTGGATATTCCTAAAATCGTCCATCACATGGTCGGCCGAGAGCTGACCGAATTTTTCCCGCCGCGCGATGTAACCATGGGCGATGTAAGGGTAGCGGTCGAAAATCTCTCCACTAACGAAGTTTCGGATATCTCCTTTGAAATAAAAGCCGGCGAAATTGTAGGAATGGCGGGGCTGGTCGGTGCAGGAAGAACCGAAATAGCCCGCGCCGTCTTCGGCATCGACAAAAAAATCCGCGGCTCCGTCAAGCTCAACGGCGAAATTGTCACCATAACCCGTCCAGCCGACGCGATAAAAGCCGGTATCGCCTATCTGACCGAGGACAGGAAACGCACCGGCCTATGCCTACAATTGCCGTGCGCCTGGAACATCACGCTGCCTAGCCTCGATATGGTCGGCTCTGCCGGGCTTCTGAGCCTGAAAAAAGAAAACAAGCTCGCCGCAGGGACCGCCGAGCAGCTCGCAATCAAATGGACCTCGCCCGCCTTGCCTGCCGATTCGCTTTCAGGCGGCAACCAGCAGAAACTTCTTATCGCAAGATGGCTTCTGACAAACGCGAGGTTCATGCTCTTCGACGAGCCCACCCGCGGCATCGACGTCGGGTCAAAAAAAGAAATTTACTCACTGCTCAACGAGTTCGCCGCACAGCGAAAAGCGATACTGTTCATCTCCTCGGAGCTGCCCGAACTGCTCGGCGTGACCGACCGCATACTGGTTATGCGCCGCGGCAAACTCGTGGCGAACCTTGAAACAAAACAGACAAACCAGCAGGAAGTGATGCACTTAGCCGCAGTGGAGAAAAACGAATGAACAAGCTAATCAGACAAATGCTGCCCTTCGCCAGCCTGATTCTCATCATAGGAATCCTCAGCGCGCTGCGGCCGGAGAGTTTTCTCACTCTCGACAATTTTCTCAACGTCTTTCGCCGTTCCAGCGTTTACGGCATCATCGCCATCGGTATGACAAGCGTTATCATCTCAGGCGGTATAGATTTGTCCGTCGGCTCGATGCTCGCCGTCTGCGGAATGCTCGGCGCCGCGACAATGACGGCAATCGGCGGGGACAACCCGCACGGCGGCTCGCTTGTGCTCGGCTCCTTTGCAGGTATTGGCACCGGCATCATCTGCGGTTTTCTCAACGGCCTGCTTATCACAAAACTGAAACTCCAGCCGTTTATTGTCACCCTCGGCACGATGAGCTTCTTCCGAGGAATCGCGCTGGTAATGAAGGACGGCCAGCCGATCAACATCGCCGCTTACAAGTACCTCGGCGAAGGCATGATTCTGGGCATACCCGTTTCGATAATCATCTTTGCCGTCATAATCGTCTTCGCTGCATTTCTGCTCAAATACACCCGCCTCGGCCGCTACACCTACGCCATCGGATCTAACCGCGAGGCCGCGTACCACGCCGGTGTCAATGTCAATCTGAACCTGGTTGCCATTTACACCATCACCGGCCTGATGGTCGGTATCGCCGCTATGATAGCCACCAGCCGAACGGTCTCCGCCCAGCCGACCGCAGGCCTAGGAGCGGAGCTTGATATCATCGCCGCCGTCGTTATCGGTGGAGCGAGCCTGTCCGGAGGACAGGGAACAATCACAGGGACAATCGTGGGAACGCTGCTGATTAGTTTTCTGCGCAATGGCTGCACACTGCTCGGCATCAGCACCAACGCACAGTTGATAGTCATCGGATGCATTATCGTGCTGGCGGTCGCCCTCGACCAGCTTGCCCGTTCGAAATCATCCGAACTTCAACAATGAACTTGCTGACCTCAAAGGTGTAAAGTATATCTCATGAGAAAAAAGAAGTTACATATCAAAGACGGCACATGCGGCTGGGAAGGACTTGCGGCTAATGTTGAGCCGGTCAAGCTGACGGTTCTTCGTTCTTCAAGCGACCCTGCGAATCTGCCGCGGTATTCTGTATTTCTGGGATACCCTGTAATCGGACTATGGTATTGGTGTGCCGATCAGTCAATAGTTCAGCGAGTATTGGGTGCAAAGGATAAAAATCGCGCATGCGTGGGACCTTTATTTTGCGGGTTCCTGACAATTCTGCTGTTTGTTACTATGGTCGCTTTGTACACGATTTTTTCCGCCGAGACAATGGAGCGGTTTTTCGAACTGATAAAGTGAAAATAAAAATAATGTGAGGATTTTAAGAACATGCTTAAAAACATTCCTGCAATAATATCTCCGGACTTAATGAAGATTCTGATGGAGATGGGACACGGCGATGAGATCGTGATTGCTGACGGAAATTTCCCTGCTGCTTCAATCGCCGCCTGCACAATTTCGCAGCAATTGATCCGGATGGACGGCCATGGTGTGCTGCCGGTGTTAGATGCTATCCTTCAATTATTTCCATTGGACCCATACGTTGACAAGCCTGTCGGCCTGATGCAGTTGGTCCCGGGTGACACCGTCAAAACTCCCATCTGGGACGAATACCGCACGATCATTAACAACAGCGATGAGAGCGAAAAGTTCAGCGATTTCGAATATATCGAACGATTTGCGTTCTACGAAAGAGCCAAAAAGGCCTATGCAGTCGTGGCAACCAGCGAAACGGCCCTTTATGCGAATATCATTTTGAAAAAGGGTGTTGTTCTCTGATTTTTCTGTCTGACTCTGTCATAGAGTAGAGTCGGATTTTTGGCCTGACTATCACCTCGATAGTGCGGTCAAGATTTGGCTGCACTATTTGACCTCGCTTAACATGAA
>CAYSTP010000013.1:0-21539 GCA_964434085.1 uncultured Pirellulales bacterium | reverse complement strand
GGGGTCGAGATTTCTTCAGCGTTTTTGCCAAAATCGGCATTTTCAGTACTGATAAGCGAGGTTTTTGGCCGATACATATTTTTTAACAAAAGGCTTGATTGCCCCGGTTTTCTCGAGTATAGTTCTGGGCCTTATGCCCTGCCGTAAGGGGCAGGACTGGTAATCTGGATATCAGCAAATCAGGATATCAGGCAGAAGGGAAGCGTACCTTTCCTGATAATCCGATAACCTGTTACCCTGATAACCTGCAATGTGGGTCAGCAGTATCACGGCGTGGCTGACTCAAGCCTCCGGCAGGGCCCCGTCAGGCCTCCGTTGCCCCTCAGGGGCAAGGCGCGGGGGTCCCGTGACAGCTAAAGATTTGAACGTAAGACGTTTGCGGTTGCGAAACTCGTATCGGTTGCGTTGACCGTAAAAAGTTCTTAGGCCGCAGCCGCAGGGCGATTTACGATGCGAGCCCCTGCGGCGACTGAGCGGGGACAAGCAGCGCAACCGTCAGGCGCTTAACGAGTTGAATTTACCCGGTGGTGTAATCGGTAACACATGGGCTTTTGGTGCCCATATTCCAGGTTCGAGTCCTGGCCGGGTAGAGGTTTAACCGCGGAGTTCGCAAAGTCCGCAGAGAAAAAAATATATAAAACTCTGCGTGCACTGCGGCCTCTGCGGTAAAGGTAACTATAGATTATGAAGACAGTTGCGATAATCCTGGCCGCGGGGATAAGCAGCCGAATGAATACTCGACTGCCCAAGGTACTGCACGAGGTCTGCGGCAGGCCGATGCTGGCATACGTCCTCGACGCCTGCCGCAAGGTCGGCGTAGATAAGATGTACGTCGTCGTAGGTTGTGGCAGCGAGCAGGTTCAGCGGTGTTTCCACGCCCCCGCGTCTTCCGACGCGAGTCGGGGCGGCGGGGCCGATGCAGGTGATATTGTCTGGGTCAGGCAGCAAGAGCAGCTCGGAACAGCCCATGCCGTCCTGTGCTGCGAGGAGCACCTAAAAGATTTCGACGGCCAGACACTGATTCTCTGCGGGGACGGACCTTTGATTCGCGCAGAAGTCCTGCAATCGCTTGTAGATAGCTACCAGGCAGGCAATCTCGCCGCGGTCCTGGCGACCGCTGTCCTTGACGACCCGGCCGGGTATGGCAGAATCGTCCGCGATGATAGCGGGCACATCAAGGCTATCGTCGAGCATAACGATTGCTCGGACGAGCAGCGCAGGATAAAAGAAGTCAATCCGAGCTATTATCTGTTCAATAATAAGATACTATTTGAGGCACTGGCTGAAGTCAGGCCCGATAATGTCAAGGGTGAATATTATTTAACCGATGCTTTAGCGATAATCCTCGGCAAAGGCCACACCATCTCGGCTGTAACGGCGGTCCGGCCGGAAGAGGCTGTGAGCGTTAACGACCGTCAGCAGTTGAGTGTCGTCGCAAGGATAATTCAGCAGCGTATCCAGGCTGAACTTATGAATAACGGTGTGACCATAGTTGACCCGGCTAACACCTGGATTGACGTCCGCGCTGTAATCGGGCAAGATACTATCATCGAGCCTTTTACCTATATTCAAGGTGGTGCGAAGATAGGTAACTTGTGTCACATCGGCCCGTTTGCCTTTCTGGCTGACGGTACTGTTATTGATGATGGTGGTGTGGTCGGGCCCGGCCGGATGTTTTCAAAAAATGACGCAAGAGCAATCGGTTTGAAGGCTTAGCATGGAGGTACCAGAGCGGACATGAAGAATGACGACCTGAAAGTCTTTTCCGGAACGAGTAACCCGAACCTTGCCGGTAAGGTCTGCGGCTACCTTAATACCGAGCTGGGGCGGTCCGAGATAGAATTGTTTCCCGACGGCGAGAAGGTCATCAAGGTTGACGAAGACGTCCGCGGCAGGGACTGCTTTGTCGTTCAGTCAACCAGTCGGCCGGTGGAGGTGAATCTTGTTGAGCTGCTTATTTTTATAGATTGTCTGCGAAGGGCGTCGGTCAGGCGCATAACCGCTGTAATACCCTACTACGGTTACGCCCGGCAGGACAGAAAAGACGAAGGCAGGGTCCCCATCACCGCCAAGCTCGTTGCTAACCTGATAACCACCGCCGGCGCCGACAGGGTATTGGCCATCGATTTGCACGCCCCGCAGCTTCAGGGGTTCTTCGATATCCCCGTTGACCATCTGACGGGCGAGCTGGTCCTGAGCAAGCACTTCAAGCAGAAGGGATTCGAAAAGCTCACGGTTGTTTCTCCTGATGTGGGTAATCTGAGAATAGCTGCACGGTACGCCGGACATCTCGGCGGTGAGCTGGCGATAGTGCACAAGAAGCGTGTCAGCGGCTCCAAGGTCGAGGCCCGTGAAATCATCGGTGACGTTAAGGGCAGAACCGTCCTTATGTGTGATGACATTATAGCTACCGCCGCCACTGTCTGCAGCGCCGCCGAGCTGGTAAAGGACCGGGGCGCAGAACGCGTATATGTCGGGGCGACGCACGGTGTTTTTTGCGGTGCCGCCATCGAGCAGTTGGCCGACGCGCCAATTGACGAAATAGTGGTCACCGATACAATCCCCTTGGCCGCCGACGTCGAAAAGCTCGGCGTAAAGGTTTTGACCGTCTCGAATATGCTCGGCGAAGCGATAAATAGAATTCACAATGATGAATCGGTAAGTAGTTTGTTTGAGGACTAAAGATTAAAAAGGCACAGGTGCGCAGGCCTTGTGCTGTGTTTAAGGTGTGTTGTTATGGAAAAAAGTTTGACCCTTAAAGTTCAGGTTCGTGAGCAAACAGGAAGTAAGCCTGCGACCCGTGTCCGCAGCGAGGCTAAAATCCCTGCCGTGGTCTATGGCCACAAGGAAGAACCCGTCGCCGTCTCGCTCGACAGACACGATTTCACCGAGGCTGTCCATCACGGCCACCGGCTGCTCGATGTCCAAATCAAGAGCAAGAAGGAAAAGGTCATAATAAAAGACCTGCAGTACGACTACCTCGGCAAGGAAATCATCCACGCCGACCTGATGCGTGTGAGCGCTACCGAACGCGTCAAAGTGGATGTACCTGTCGAGCTCAAGGGTATAGCGAAAGGAACTCACGAAGGCGGAATCGTCGAAGAGCACCTCGACCATCTGGAAATCGAGTGCAAAGTCACCGAAATTCCCGACCGTGTCATTGTTCGGGTAACCGACCTGGCCGTGGGTGATAATATACATGCGTCGGATATTGAATTACCCGACGGAGTTAAACTCATAACCGACCCTGACGCGCTTGTTGCAGCCTGCCACGTAGTGGCCGCAGCCAAGAGTGCTGAGGAGGCTGAAGAAGAGCTGCCGGCCGCGCCCGAAGTGATAGGTGAGGCTGAGCCGCAGGAAGTGGAAGCTGAAGAAGAAAGCAAATAGCCTCCTTCAGATGGCAGGTACACAAACATCAATGAAAATGATTGTCGGCCTGGGTAATCCGGGAAAAGAATATGCTGATACAAGGCACAACGTCGGCTTTAGAGTTATAGATGCACTTGCATCGACGCTGAATACGAGTGTCAGAAAGCGCAAGTTCGGTGCACGCCTCGGCGAGACCGAGTTTGAAGGTAGAAAGTTAATACTGTTGAAGCCCTGGACCTTTATGAACCGTAGCGGTCAGGCTGTTGCTACAGCGGCAGGCTTTTACAAACTGCCGCTGCAAGAGCTTCTGGTCGTTACCGACGACATGGCCCTTGAGCCGGGAGTGATTCGCATGCGTCCAGGGGGCTCTGCCGGCGGTCATAACGGGCTAAAGAGCGTCATTGCGGCTCTGGGCAGTGAGGATTTCTGTCGGCTGCGCTGCGGTATCGGCTCTGCCGGTACAGACGACGCATACGACTATGTATTGTCGAATGTGCCGACGGGGCAGCAGGCGATTATTGACGCTGCCGTCGACAGGGCGCGTGACGCTGCTCTTTGCTGGATTCGCAGCGGTGTTGACGCAGCAATGAACGAATACAACAGACCGCCTGATAAAGAAAGTCTGTGAACTACATTGGGTTCACAGCCATAAGCCCAACGTGGTTTATGGCTCCTATGCTCTGTTATAGAGGAAGATACGAATAGAAGGTACGAACAAAAGTTTTACCGGAGGTATGTAACTTGAAGACTGTTGCAGCCAAGCTTTACGAAGGAATGTTCCTGGTGGATTCGGCTCTTGCCGCGTCCGATTGGCAGGGTGTAAATGACACCATACGGTCAATCCTCGAAAAAGTCGACGCCGAAATCGTCTCTGTGAATAAGTGGGACGAGAGAAAGCTTGCCTATGACATCAGGGGCAAAAGTCGCGGTACATATATTCTCGCCTACTTCAGGGTTGACGGCTCGAAGGTCACCGAAATCGAACGGGCGGTACAGTTGAGCGAAAACATTATGCGGGCGCTCATTCTCGGCGTCGAGAACCTCGACGAGAAGTACAGAACTAAAGAGACACCGGCCTTGAGTGCTGAAGGCCCGGCCTCCGAAGATGCAGAGCAGTTTCCCGGCCCGACTGAGTTTGGCGAAGCCGAACGCGATACTGAAGAGCGAGAGGCCCAGAACGAGGAAACCGGGACGCAGGATGTCGAGCAGGCGGACTTTTCCGACGAAAGCGAGCAAGACAAGCAACAATAAATTCCTTTTGTTAAGGCTGCTTAATCCCCTTAGGGCGCGGCGGCTTTATAGAAAGGCAGGTGGAATATGGCCAATTACAACAAGGTATTGTTAATCGGCAATTTGACGCGTGACCCGCAGCTTTCGTATCTGCCCAGCCAGACCGCCGTAGTTGAATTTGGTCTTGCGGTCAATAGGCGATGGAAAGGCAAGGACGGCCAGGCGCGGGAGAGCACCTGTTTTGTTGATTGCCGCGCCTTTGGCGTCACGGCTGAGACAATAAATAAATATATGACTAAAGGCCGCCCTATTTTCGTCGAGGGCAGGCTCGACTACGATACATGGACGGCCCAGGACGGCACCAAGCGCAGCAAGCACCGGATTACCGTGGAGAGCTTTCAGTTTCTCGGCGGCGGCGGTGGAAACGCCGTCGCAAAAGGCGGCCCGGATTATGACACCGGCAGCAGTCAGGACGTCCCTGATGCAGGACCAGCCACGGGGCCGGATGATGATATACCGTTTTAGCCGGCGGATGAGTAGATACCTGTTTTAGAGTATCAGAAGTGATGTTAGTGCTTGAGGACATTAGGTAAAATTTATGGCAATGCAAAGAGCGAAAACAAGAACAACAGGCGGTGTCACCACCGTACGTGAGCAGACCCAGTGCCGCTTTTGTCGAAGCGGCGCCAAGTACGTTGATTATAAGGATATCGATACGCTGAGCAAGCTGATGACGCATCGCGGCAAAATTTACTCGCGCAAGCGAAGCGGCAACTGTGCATCGTGCCAGCGCAAGGTTAAAAAGGCTATCAAGCGGGCGCGCTTTATGGCCCTGCTGCCTTACACAACGTGATGGGGGACTGGCTCATTTTTCCGGCTGTTTTTGCCGGAAAAAGGTGCCCGTTCCTTTTTTGAAAGGACAAGACGTGAAGGTACTTTTAGTGGAAGACGTAAGCAAACTCGGCTGGCTTGGTGACGTGGTCGAAGTCAACGAAGGTTACGCACGAAATTACCTGCTTCCGCAGGGTTTGGCCAAGCCGGCTACGGAGGCGAACATAAGGGCTATAGCGGACGAAAAAGCTAAACGTTCTGAGGTGCGCCTGGCCGAGAGAAAACACCTCGAACGGGCCTGTGCAGCCGTCGAGGGCGCCGAGGCCGTCATCGCATCAAAGGCCAACGAGCAGGGACACCTGTTTGGCTCGGTCACGGAAAAACATATCGCCGAGAACCTCCGTGCTCAGGGCTTTGCCGTCGCTGATGAAGTTGTGCAGCTTCCCGAGCACATAAAACAGGTCGGTAGCTATCAGGTAAAGCTCAGATTCGCGGACGAACTTACTGCAACGGTCAACGTCGTGGTTGTAGCCGAAGGTGCCGACCGCGCCGAAACCGAAACCGTTTCGCACGCCCCCGCCCCTGTCTTACGACAGGAAGACGCAGGGGCGAGTCGGGGCGGCGGGGCAGAGCAAACCACTGAACAGGAAGTTGACAGCCCCGCTAGGGATGGCATTGTCAATGGCCAAAACAACAGCCAATAAGAACTCTGGTTCCCTTTCAGCCGGTGTGGCTGCAAGGGCAGCTCAGAGAAGGATGCAGTCAGGGGTCGAGCCATTAGGCAGGGCACCTCGCGACGTCGAGGCGCGCTGCGCTCCGGAATCGCTCGCGGCCGAGGCCGCCGTGCTCGGCTCGATGATTATCGATGCCGCTTGCATAGGTGAGGTGATTGAATATCTCGGCGCCGACGCTGCAGATGCGTTTTACCGCGTCGAGAATCAGATTATATTCGACGCGCTTGTCGGTCTGTACGAGCGCAACCGCGGTGAAGGCATTGATGCGGTCCTGCTGCGCGATGAGCTCGAAAAACGAAAACAGCTTGAAGGTATTGGCGGCGTCGAGTACATCGCCAGAATTCTCGAATCCGTCCCCTCCTCCGCCAACGTCGTGTACTATGCCAGAATCCTCAAGGATAAACAGATGCTCCGCGAACTGATTACAGCGGCAAGCGAAATCCTTGACTCCGCCCATGATATTAGCGGCGAAACTGAAGAGAAGCTCGACACAGCCGAACAGAGGATATTCGCCATTACAGACAGGAAGATTACTACCCAGGGTACCGCAATAAAGGACCTGGTCACGAGCGCTTATGAGCTTATCGAGAGACGAAGCGGCCACCATGTCACCGGCCTGGCTACCGGGTTCTACGAGCTTGATGAGCTGACATGCGGCCTGCAGAACGGAGAGATGATAGTCGTTGCAGGCCGGCCCAGCATGGGCAAAACCTCATTTGCCCTGAATATCGCCGAGCATATCGGCATTATCGAGCAGCAGCCCGTTGCCATATTCAGCCTTGAAATGGGCAGGCAGCAATTAGCCGAAAGATTCCTTTGTGCGAACAGTAAAACAGACTCGCAGCTTGTGCGAAAAGGGATGCTCACGACCGAGCATTACCAGAAACTGGTCGAGTCATGCGGCAAACTTGCCGAGGCTAAAATTTATATTGACGACTCCGCCGGCATCACTCCGCTTGAGTTGCGCGCCAAGGCCCGAAGGCTCAAAGCGCGGCACGATGTCGGGTGTATTTTGGTCGATTACATGCAGTTGATGAGCCTCGGTGCCGGCCGGGTAGAATCTCGTCAACAGGAAATCACCACAATCAGCAGATATATCAAGGCCATGGCCCGTGAGCTCGATGTGCCGGTCGTCGTAGTCAGCCAGCTCAACCGGGCGCCCGAGGGCAGGGAAGGCCATCGACCCAGAATGTCCGACCTGCGCGAATCGGGAAGCATCGAGCAGGACGCCGACGTCGTTATGCTCCTGCACAGGGAGGATTACTATCATCGCGGCGAGGATGGCTACCAGGAGGACAACACAGCCGAAATCATTATCGCAAAGCAGCGTAACGGCCCGACCGGAGCGGTGAAGTTGACTTTCCTTGAAAAATTCACAAGGTTTGAAAACCTTGCTCATGCCGATGAACCTTTTTAGGAGTATTACCTATGGTATGGCCAAGCCGGGGAGCAATGTATAAATCAAGATTGGCCCGCGCTGCTGTAATCGTGCTGTGGTTGATGATTGTGGTCTGTGGCGCGCACGCCCAGGTCCAGGAGCTGACTATCAGCAAAATTGAAGTTGTCGGCAACCGCAGCGTCACCGACTCGCAGGTCCTTGCCACGGTCCGCAGCCGCGTCGGGGCAATGTTCAGTACCGATATGGCCGACGAGGACACCAGAAGGATAGCTCGCCTGCCCGGTGTCGAATACTCCTATTACAGCACCGCGGTTGTTGACGACCGGATTGAGCTGACCTTTGTGGTCGTCGAAAGAAATATTGTCCGTGCTATCATCTTCACCGGGAACGAGCAGTTCAAATCCGGCCAGCTTGTAAAAGAGCTCGACTTCAAGCTTGGTGACTACCTTGACCCCCTCCAGTCCAGGGCCGGTATTACCGCCCTGGTCGATTTTTACAAAAGTAAGGGCTTCCCATACTGTCAGGTCATCCTCGACGCCGACAAGCTTTCCGAGGGAAGAATTATCTACCACATCAATGAGGGCAAGCGAGTAAAAATCAGCGACGTCCGATTCAGCGGGAATCAGACCCTCAAAACCAAAGACCTGGTGAAGGTGGTTAAAATCCGAAAGAAAAAGTTCGTCGTCTTTACGAGATACTACGTCGAAGATGAGGTCGTCAAGGATGTCACCAGCCTGCAGAACGTTTACTACCAGAGAGGTTTTCTCGACAGCAAAATCGAGCCGAAGCTCGAATTCAGCGAGGATAAGGCCTCCGCCGTGCTCATCTTCCAAATCACCGAAGGGGCCGCCTATACTGTCGGGCAGATTCAACTGGCTGGAGTCACCCACTTCGACGAAAAAGAGTTGCGTGAAAAACTCAAGCTCGAGGTCGGCGAAGTTTACAACGAAAAGAAGGCCGATGCCGACGTCAAAAAGCTGCTCGCCGATTATCGTGAGGCTGGATTCGTTGAAGTCGGTGTCGAGAAGAAAAAACAATTTGTCGGTGATGATAAGGTCAACGTCGAGTATGACATCAAGCCGGACGGCCGGTTCAAAATCGGGCGAATCAATATCACCGGCAACAAGGAGACCCAGGATAAAGTCGTGCGTCATGTCCTCGACGAATATGATTTCAAACCAGGCCGGTGGTACAATGCCGACACCGCCCGCGGCGACGGAACCGGCTACCTCGAAAAGCTCATTCGAAGCACGGCCGTTGCCCAGGCGGCAACTGTTACGCCCGTGGGAGATGACCCCAACTTCCGGGACGCTCAGGTCAACATCACCGAGGGACAAACCGGCATGATTCTGCTCGGGGCGGGAGTCGGCTCCGACAGCGGCGTCGTCGGACAATTGGTATTCGAGCAGAGAAATTTTGATATTAAGGACAAGCCCAAGAGCCTGTCGGAATTGTTCACCGGAAAGGCTTTCAAAGGTGCGGGCCAGACGTTCAGAATCGCGCTCGAACCGGGCACCGAGGTCAGTCAATACTCGGTAAGCTTCAGCGAGCCCTACTGGCGGGACAAGCCAATCTCGTTGGACCTGGCCGGCTCAAGCTACATGCGCGGGCGGGAATCCTACGACGAGGAAAGGATAAAGGGTTTTCTCGGCTTTGAGAAACGTTACAAAAACCGCTGGCGCCGGAGTATCTCTACCAGGGTTGAACGGGTCGATGTCGATAGTATTGACCTCGACGCACCTATCGAAGTACGCAAAGATAAAGGCACAAATTCTCTGTACGGTGCAAGGTTAGGCTTCGGTAAAGATACCCGAAACGACCGCTTTAATCCGACCGAGGGATTCACTTTCGATATGGGCTATGAGCAGGTTGCAGGCGATTATACCTTCGGCATCGTAGATGCCACTTACCGTTACTATAAAACCATACACGAGGACCTCGCCGAGAATAGAACCGTCCTGGCTATAAAACTTCTCGGCGCTACTACCGTCGGCGATGCGCCTGTTTTTGAAAAGTTTTACGCCGGCGGCAACGGAACCTATGGTATCCGGGGTTTCGAGTACAGGGGCGTAAGCCCAAGAGGCCTGCCGTTTAATGCTGCGACGAAAACCTTTGGCACAGAGAGGAAGGACCCCATTGGTAGCGACTGGATTGCCCTGGCTAATGCCGAAGTTACGGTCCCGCTGAGCAGCGAGACATTCTCGGCGCTGTTCTTTGTTGACAGCGGTATGGTGGAGACAGGTGGATACCGCGTCTCCGCCGGTACCGGAATCCAGATACTCATACCGCAGTGGTTTGGACCCGTGCCCATGCGGTTCGAAATTGCCGCGCCGCTGATGAAAGACAGTGGCGACGATACTCAGGTCTTCAGCTTCTCTGTGGGAAGACTGTTCTGATTCTTTTTGGGTTCCCATTTTTCGATTTTTCGCAAAACGGGGCCTGTGTGAAATTGAAAAACTTTTTTCGAAAGGGCGAATTGATGAGCAGGAAAACCATCCTTGCTTGCTGCACCACAGCCATTGTCGTTATGGCTTTGGCTTACGACGGCAACGTTGCAAAATCGAAATCCGAGCCGGCCGGTTCCGTGAAAATTGGTGTGGTCAGTGTTAAACGTATCTTTGACGAGTCGAAGAAAAATGCCCGATTTAGAGACGAACTGACCGCCGAGCAGGAAAAGGTGTTGGCCCAGCTCGAGAAGGCACGGGCCGACATCGAAGCCGAAAAGGCCGGACTGAAGACCCTAAAACCCGGCAGCACCGAGCACATGGGCCAGGTAAAGGTGCTGATGGAAAAACAGGCCAGGCTCAGTGCTGAGCAGGAATTCCAGAAGCAACAGCTCGCAATCAAGGAACGCCAGTGGATTGAGCAAATGCATAATGACATCGTCCGCTTCACCGGGGAAGTCGCCAAGAAGCGCGAGCTGGACATCGTCCTCGAAAGCAGTGAAATTGACCTGACCGAGGTTCCCGACGACATGCTGGTCATGAGTATCCTGATGCGAACCGTGATGTACTCCGCAGGCGGCGTTGACATCACTGATGAAGTCATGGCCCAGCTTGATGCCGGAAAGTAAAGCGTTCTCCGTGATGAGTCCACAGGACCGCTGACGTTAAAGGCTGTCCATAACCATGTTTACCACAGCTCAACTTGCTGAAAAATTAGGTGCTCGCCTCGAGGGTGACGGCTCGGCCGAGGTAGAAGCGATTGGGCCGGTCGAAACGGCATCCGGGACCGATATAACCTTCGTCGTCGATGATAAACATCTTGCGGCGCTCGCTGAGTCCAAAGCCGCCGCGGTCATTGTAAACAGGCCTGTGGGCGACTTTCGCGGCGCTCAGCTTATCGTCAAAGACGTCAAAGCCGCACTGATAGAAGCCCTGAAATTTTTTGCGCCGAAACTGATACCCGCGACCCGCGGTGTGCATCCAACGTGTGTGCTCGGTCGAAACGTCGAAATTGCCCCGACCGCTTCGGTCGGTCCGAACGTGAGCATAGCTGATAATGTTCGCATCGCGGATAACTGCGTCCTGGCCGCCGGAGTGCGAGTCGGTGAAAACTGTACAATCGGCCACGACACTTATTTGGACGCTAACGTTGTTGTTTATCACAACTGTCGTATCGGCAGCGGCGTAATAATCCAGGCCAATACTACCATCGGCTCAACGGGTTTCGGATATGCCCCGGTTGACGGCCGACCTGTGTTGATTCCGCATAACGGCGGAGTCGTTATAGAAGATTTTGTGGAAATTGGCGCCAACTGCTGCGTTGACCGCGCAAAATTTGGAAACACCGTAATAGGCGCCGGGACCAAGATAGATAATCTTGTCCAGATTGCGCACAATGTAGTTATCGGCAAGTGTTGCCTGATTGTCGGCCAGGTCGGAATCGCCGGCAGCAGCAGGCTCGGCGACGGTGTTGTTCTTGCCGGACAGGTCGGCATAGTCGACAATGTTACCATTGGCGACGGGGTGGTCGTCGGGGCACAGGCCGGCGTGACGCACAATGTGCCGGCCGGAAAAAAAGTCCTCGGCTCACCCGCGATAGATTATGCCGAAAAAATCCGGCAGTTTGCGCTCACGCGGCGCTTGCCCCAAATGGCCGAGCAACTGAAAGAACTGACTAAAAGGGTAAATGCTCTTGAGGCTGCAGCAAACGATAAAAAATGAAGCCGGTTTCTCCGGCCGTGGACTTTTCGCCGGTGAGCATGCGCAGGTAACCTTTAAGCCGGCGCCAGTGAACACCGGCATAGAGTTCGTGCGCACTGACACACCCGAACGTGTGAGCATTCGTGCAGTCGCAACCAGCCTGGCCGAGCGAGCCCGACGCACCAGCCTGCGAAAAGGTTCCGCCAGTATCGAAACCGTCGAGCACTGCCTCGCCGCCGTTACCGCATTGGGAATCGACAACCTTACCATCGAGGTCAATGCCTCGGAGATGCCCGCCCCGGATTGCAGCAGTGCAAAATACTTCCGCACGCTTAAGGAGGCCCAGGTCGTAGAACAGGACGTCGAAAGAAAGGAGTTTGTAATCACCGAGCCGGTCAGTATCAGCCTCGGCGGCGCCTCGATATACGCCCTGCCCAACTATGACGAGCAGGGCCTGAGTATTACTTACGACCTCGACTACGCGGGCCACACCGGAATCGGCAGACAAATCTTCGGCTGCCGGCTTACTCCGCAGAGCTTCGAAAAGAATCTGGCGCCCGCGCGAACCTTTTTGCTCGAAGCCGAAGCCAAACACTTCCAGTCGCGCGGGATGGGCACGCACCTCGGACCGCGAGATATCCTCGTCATAAACTCCGATGGTCCCATCAAGAACAGCTATCGTTTTCCCGATGAATGTGTCCGCCACAAAATCGTTGACCTCATCGGCGACCTTGCTCTGGTCGGGCGTGCTCTGAGCGGAAGGGTTGTTGCCTACAGGAGCGGCCACACGCTTAATCAGCAGCTTGTCAGAAAACTCTACGAAAAAGCCGAAAAGACCGAGCGAATCGAGAAATCCGGCACCGACGCCGTGCTCGATATCCGCCGAATCCAGAAAATCCTGCCGCATCGGTATCCGTTTTTGCTCGTTGATAAAATAATCGAAATCGACGGCGACCGCTCCATCAGGGGCGTCAAGAACGTTACCTACAACGAGCATTTCTTCCAGGGCCACTTTCCCGGTACGCCGGTAATGCCGGGTGTGCTTGTCGTCGAGGCCATGGCCCAGGTTTCGGGACTGCTTTTCGCCCAGAAGCTCGAGCATGCCGGTATGCTCGCCGTGCTGCTCAGTATGGACGGCGTAAAACTGCGAAAGCCCGTCGTACCGGGAGACCAGCTCATACTTATCGCCGAGACCGACCGGATACGAAGCAGAACCGCCCAGTGTAAATGCAAAGCCCTCGTAAACGGCGCAATCGCCGCCGAGGCCAATATAAAATTTATGCTTGTTGACGGTGAAAAAATTTAGTCACAGCCACAGGAGAATGACGTAACATGGCACGGGTGCACCCGAGTGCAATAGTTGATAAGACCGTTGAGCTGGCCGATGACGTCGTCATCGGGCCTAATTGTATCGTCGGCAAAGGCGCTGTCATCGGCGGTGGGACCGTTCTTGATGCAAACGTGGTCGTCGGTCCGAATGTTAAAATCGGGAGGAACAATCATTTCTTTCCGTTCAGTGTCGTCGGCACCAGACCGCAGATACTCGCCATGAACGACGACGACCCTGTTGGCGGTCTGATTATCGGCGACGGCAACATTTTTCGTGAGCAGACCACCGTTCACCCAAGCATGCACGCCGACGGGTGTACAAAAGTGGGCAACGAAAACTTTTTAATGATTGGCGTCCACGTAGGCCACGACTGCACACTCGAGGACAAGCTCGTGCTCAGTAATTACGTTCAAATAAGCGGCCACTGCAGGATTGAAACCGGCGTCTGGCTCAGCGGCATGGTCCTGCTGCACCAGTTCGTCACCGTCG
Source organism: uncultured Pirellulales bacterium (assembly GCA_964434085.1). Classification (GTDB taxonomy): domain Bacteria; phylum Planctomycetota; class Phycisphaerae; order Sedimentisphaerales; family Anaerobacaceae; genus JBBABK01. The sequence goes on along the minus strand of CAYSTP010000013.1, from coordinate 8,012 downwards.
GCAGGTGGTGCTATGCCGCCGGAATGGCAGGCCTCAATCACGACGTGACGCCGTTTACCATTGTCAGCGGACATTATCCGCCCGAAGTGCGCGGTGTTAATAAGCGCGGCCTTGCCCGTGCAGGCCTTACAGAAAAACAGCAGGAAAGTATTGTCGAAGCGTATAAGCGGCTTTATAGAAACGGCCAGCCGCTGCTCGAAACCGCAACTGCGATGGCCGCCGAACAGGACCATGATGAGAACGTCCGAGCAATGGTCGATTCGATAATCAACAGCTCAAAGCACCGCTTCGGAAGATACCTTGAAACCTTAAGACACTGAACCGTAATTTGGCTCACGATACTCACCGGGACACTATATGGCAGATAAGAAGCTCCGAACCGCGGTCATCGGCGCAGGCAAAATGGGCCAAATCCATGCAAAGGTCTATCACCAGTTGCCCCGGAGCGAGCTGGTTGCTGTAGTTGACGTCGATGTAAAAAGGGCCAGACAGCTTGCAAAAAAATATAAATGCGCCTATTTCACAGATTGCGCTGAGATACTCGATAAGGTTGACGCCGTGACCATTTCAGCGCCTACCGTTTGTCACAGACAGCTCGCTGAGCCGTTCATCGAACGCGGCATCGCGTGCCTCATAGAAAAGCCTCTGGCCGGTAATGTCGCCGAAGCCCGGGAAATAGTCGCTCTTGCCGAAAAAAACAATGTCACTGTTGCAGTTGGTCACTCCGAACGCTGTAATCCTATCGTCCAGGCCGTCAAGCGCCTTAACATCGAAGCAAGATTCATCGAGTCTCATCGCATCAGTCCATACCCGTTCCGCTCAACGGACATCGGTGTTGTGATGGACGTCATGATTCACGATATTGATATCATCTTGTCTCTTGCCGCGAGTAAAGTGAAAAAGGTTGATGCAGTTGGTATCGGCATCATCGATAAGGACAAAGAAGACATCTGCAACGCGCGCATAGTCTTTGAGAACGGCTGTGTTGCGAACGTCACCGCTTCGCGCCTGGCGCTCAAAACCGAGCGAAAGGTCCGCGTCTTCAGCAAACAGGCCTACCTGAGCCTCGACTACTTCAAAAAAACCGGAACTATCATAAAAGCCGACACCGATAACATGGAAGTCATAGAGAGAATCCGCAAGCTCAAAAACGCCGGCAAGTTCGAGCTTCTCAAAGCCGGCTGGGCCGACCTTGTCCACTACGAGACACTCCAGATTGACGACAGAGAGCCGCTCCGCGTCGAGCAGGAATCTTTCCTGGCCGCCGTCGCCGACAAATCCTTGAAACCCGAAGCCACCGCCGGCGAAGGCCTTGCAGCTATGCAGTGTGCCGAAATGATTCTTGAGTCGATTAAGCAGCACAAGTGGCAGTGAGGGTTATGTTCTTGCCTTAATTTTGGCAACTTCAATATCTGCCAGCCGTGTCGGCTCGGGAATTCGATATCGCGTTGCACAACCAATAACAAAACTTATCGCGTCTTTCAGATTGCACCTGTGGCCTGCCGAAACAAATACCGGCTTTACCCTGCTTCGGGTACGCACAACTGCGCCTATTATCTCATCAGCATCGTACAGATAGCTGTACGCGCCTTTTGTTGCTGCGGGCATTTTGTACGTGCCCGTCAGCCTGCTCTTTGCACAGCCGATAGTCGGCTTATTGAGAAAAAGCCCAAGATGCGCCGCCAGACCCAGTCGCCGCGGATGCGCAACGCCCTGGCCGTCAATCATAAATAAATCAGGTCGATGCCTGAGCTTCTCGACCGCATCCAGACAAACAGGCGCCTCACGAAATGACAGCAGCCCCGGTATATAAGGAAACGTCACCTTCCTGGCCGCATGGCTGATTTCGACTACATTCATCTGCGGGTATTCGAGCACAACCACGCAGCCGATAATTTTTTTCTTATCCGCAGTAAATGCACAGTCTGTCCCTGCTATAAATTTTGGGGTTTTCCTCAGGGCGGTGAATCGCACCTTCGAGGCCAGCCTCTTTTGAAGCTCAATAGCTTTTGAATAAGATATATTCCAGTCGTGCAGTCGCCTCATCGGTCATAATTAGACCGTACGGCTCACTTGACTTCAAGCACTGAATTCATATCCCCGAAGGGATTCGTTTCCGTCACCTCGTTGTACGGGTCCTGCTGCCACTTGCCGTCAACGACCATGCGATAGCGATACTTTCCCGGCGGCAGTTGCAGTTTCGTCTGCCATATCCCGCTTGTGCCGACTTTTTCCATCTTTGTCTTGCCCGGATGCCAGCTATTGAAGTCACCGGCGATATAAACTTCCTGGGCGTGCGGATAGAGACTGACAAACATCACCGCGTCATTGACCTGTGTCACCCCGTAGTAGTCGCTGAGTTTCTCGTCTAAACTCTTGCCGACCTCTTTCGGTGCAGCCGCCGTCGGTATAGCCACCGGAGCCGCTGCTGGGACGACCGGCATTTGCGATTCGCGAACCGTCCTGCGTTCCATCCGCGGCGATACTATCTTTGCTTCCTGGAGCAGCTCGTCGGCCGTGCTGCTTATCTTCTCAAGCTGCCCCGCCAGCGTGTTGACCATCTCATGCCGTTCGCCTTTGCCTTCGGCGCTTATCACCTCCTCGGCCAGCGTCCTGAAATCAGCCTGACCTCTGCTGGCCGGGTCGTACTCACCGATAGGCTGACCGAAACTTGCCGCCTCTTTTATCTTCGTGTTGAAATTCACCACCGTCTTGAACATCTTGTCGGCGAAATGGCCGCGAAGCTCGCCCAGTATTTCCCTGGCCATCTTCGTTCGGATGTCATACATACTCGCCAGGACCTGCACATTTACCTGCTGGCTGCACCGTTTGCACAGGATGCTCAGCGTCTCTAACTGCTTGCTCAGCCCATGCAGCGCGAAGTAACCCGTCTCGACCGGAACAATCACGTCCGTCGAAGCCCTGAGTGCATTGAAAGTCAGAAGCCCCACCGCCGGCGGACAATCAATTATCACGTAATCATAATCACCTTTGACATCTGCAAGAACGCTCCTCAGGCAGCTCTCCCTTTCCATGATGCCGACCATTTGCTGCTCGAAAGCGCTCAAATCAATACTGGCAGGCGCCAATTCCAGCCGGTCGCCTATCTGCCAGAGAATCTCCTTGAGACGAATCGGCTCACCGCGGCTTTTGCTTATAAGAACGTCATAGATGCTCTGCTCAATCTGGTCCTCCGGCACCGCTAGGCCAACCGCGCAATGCGATTGTGGGTCCAAATCGACCAGCAGGGTTTGCTTACCGACCTCTGCCAGTGCACTTGCAAGGTTGATAGAGACTGTAGTCTTACCACATCCGCCTTTTTGGTTCACGATGGCAACTGTTCTCATGGTCTTCTCCGTAAGACTCATCGGGCGGTTAAGTTGCCCGTTTTCCGTGTGTGTCGGTGTCCTTACCAATACTGAAATCGGGTTCACGTTTTGCGATTCTTTGCCAAATGAAGCCCGATGTAACAGTTATATTATCAGTACTTCGGTTTTGTGACAAGTCACAAAATAGACGCCCTTATAATGTTATTTTTCGGCTTGCTCCTGCGTAAAACTTTATAGTTTTATGGGACTTGCCCTGCAAAAATTGCTTCTGCCAGTCCTGAAACGTGCGATTATCGGCCCGTCCCGATTTGGCCCCCCGGCTGAACGAGCCCGAATACCTAGTCTAAACCCGACGCATCTTCCAGTAATTTCCGCACATAATCCAGAAACTGCCCTGCGTACGCCCCGTTGGTTATCCTGTGGTCCACCGAAAGCGTAACATTCATCAGCTTGCGAATCACCATTTCCCCGGCATCCGGCCTGCCTCCGCGACTCTCGTCGCCTGCTGCCGCGTCTTTGGGCGCGAGCCGCAGCGGCAAGCGAGACGAGGCGGCAGGCACCGGCGTATCCATAATCGCGCCGACACCCAGAATACTGCACTGACCCGGCACCACCACCGGGATAAACGACTCGACCCCGAACGCACCGAGGTTACTAATAGTGATACAGCCGCCTTCCAGGTCGTCCGGCGACAGCTTGCCTGCTTGCGCCCGCTCTATCAGTGCTGCCGTGTCGTGCGCAATCTGCCGGACGTCTTTTTTGTTCGCCTCTTTAACTACCGGCGCCACCACACTACCCGGCACCGATATCGCAAGGCCAATACCAATACTATCAGCCAGCTTTATGGCCTCGCCTTCCACCTGCCCCGTCATAATCTCGAACCGCTCCAGTCCCATAGCCGCTGCGCGAATAATAAAGTCGTTATAGCTCACCTTCAGTCCTGAGCCTTGGTTGATTTGCTCGCGGTACTTCACGAGGCCCGTCACGTCGGCCCACACCATCAGGTAAAAGCACGGTATCTGCTGCTTGGACTGTAGCATCCGCTGGCCCGTGAGTTTCTGCAGCCGGTCAAGCGGAACGGTTTGGCCGAGTTTATACTCCTCCTGCGCCTCGCTGGCAGAGGCCGCCTTGGCGATTTCGGCCTGCGTTACGGCAGCCGCCGATTCGCCCGCCGCAGTAATCGGCTCGGCAGACTTCGACACCCTCGTCTTTTTGATTGAATCGGCAAGGCTTGAAGGGACCTGCTCGTCTTTATCACCCAGAATCAGCAGCGGCTCATGCACCGCAACAGTCTGGCCTTCCTGTACTAATATCGCCTTGACAAAGCCTGAATCCGGCGATTCCATCTCCACCGTCGCCTTGTCCGTTTCAATCTCGAAAAGTATATCCCCCCGACTGACTTTATCTGCGACCTTGACCAGGCACCTGATGATGGTGCCTTCTTCCATCGTCTTGCCGAGCTGCGGCAGCCTGACCTCTGTCGCCATATCCGAAACCTCGTTCTTAACCCTGATAAGTCAATAAATCGAAGGTGGTGTAGCTTACCAGAAACGACCGCCGCCGACAATCCCGAGTCACGGCGGACTGCTGCTGTGGCGACAAAGCGTGTTTTTTATCCCCACCGGTTGACAATCGGCTTAGACCGCCGCGGCGCGTATCTTGCCTATAGAGACATGACGTGCCGCGACCGCCGGAACAGCGAACTGTGACCGAACCACAGCCTTGAGGTTCCGAACCGAGACATACCGCCGGCGGCCTTCGAAATAGTCACACAGGCTGTTTTTGGTATCGGCATCCATAAACTCCCACAGCGGCTGGGCAACTTTTTCGGCGTATTTGAGAGTATCAATTACCATCCGGTCCCACTTGCGGTGATACCTGTTGATATCGCTGGCGCGGACAAGCTTTCTGCAGTTGGTACTGCCGCAGCGGCAGAACATATCATGGTCGAGGTTGAAGAGTCCGTACTCGTCCGTGACTTCTTCCCCGGCCTGGATGTCGCGCACGGCAATCTCGAATCCATAACCGGTGCTGATGGTATTGCAGTCGCAGCGGTGATTGACGTACTTCGCCGAGTCCCAGCTTACCACCCGGCAGCCCTTCTCGTCGATGAACGAATACCTCTCGACCATCTGTCGGTAACATTCGTCCATTGCCGCAAAATCCTCCGGAGATACCTCCTTGTCGAGCGGGTCTCTCACGTAAACAATAGTCCCCTTTGGTATGAACGCCGTGGCATATACCCCATATCCAATTCGGCTGCTGACGTACTTTACGCATGTCTGTGGATGTATCATCCTTTTGCCCTTAGTATCTGTACCGGGACCCTGTTTTGCGACCCATCGCAAAAAGGAAGCCCCGACCGTGTGTCAGTAGCTGGAATAGTTAAGGTGTGACCGGGCCGCTTCGATGGCGGTTCATCGCTTTCAGATAGCTCGCTTGTTGCCTGCATGTTTATCCTCCGCCCTCGGACTCTGGTTTGTCAAACGCAGGGGCAGGAGATTTCTTTAACGATTATGGCGGACCGGCTTAATCCATTTCGCCTCTGATTGCGCCGTCGCACCGTAGTGCCGCGGCAATTCGCGCGATATTATTCGTACATATATCGGCCGAGGCAATAAAAATTTCCCGCAAAATGTGCCCGGCGTGAAATTTTTTTCCTCCGTCGCCGCCGGCTCAGTCGTCGGGGTAGTTTCCGTCCGGGTCGCAGCAGTAGCCCAAATCGTAATGTTTGGACAGGACCTGGTTATTAATCTTGTCGATTATCTCCTGGGGCGTGTCCTCTTCTTCGTTGGCTTGCCGGGTCCAGGGCAGATTCAGCCGCAGGGCGCATCTGCCGCTGCCCTTGATTCTGTCGCCGTTGTAGGTACACCTGCCGCTGAGCAGGCGGGGCACGGCCGCATCGATACCGTCTCCGATGGAGACAGGCTCGTCCGAATCTCGTGCGTCCAGGATGCAGGTGAAGCACCTGCCGAAAGCGCCTTCGGGCTCGGGCTCCGGCTCGGGCAGGTTGGGCTCCGGCACGGGCACGTTGGGCTCATTGGGTTCCTCGTTGAGGATGTCGGCGATTATCATATCCTCGTCGAGGCTCTCGATTGATACACAAAGCCTCTTTTCCCCGAGCTGGTAGATTGTTACGAGCGGGTACTCTACGCATCGCTACCGGTAAAGTCTCTCACGCCCGAACCTCACAACGGCCGCGTCAAGCGTCCAGACGGATTCGCCGCACTCAAGGGCCGCGACCTCATCAAGGTCGACATCCAGAGCGACAAAGCCGTTCACCACCTGCACCTCTTTTACAGGACACACGTCATTCAGGTCAAACGCGTTTTCCACGCAGAGCATTCTGTAAACGAGGACCTGTCCCTGACATGTCGGGATTAAAAAACAGGACAGGATGGTTAAGAACATTAGCCTTTTCATCGTTCTTCTCCTTTCTCCCTGCACACGCTTACGGCGCGGCTGTTTACATTTTAACGGCTGGCGTCCTCCACTGAACACGAGACTCCTTACTAAACAAATATATTATAATCGCTTAGACAACATGTCAGGCAAAAACCCCTGCTTGTGTTTCCGGGTCTCCATAAGGGCCGTTACCAGCTAATCAGGAATAATACCGGCGTTATTTGATTTATAGGCACGGACATGACATAATATCAGGGTCGCCATTGATATTTTGAGGACTGTAAAAATGAAAAGAAGCGCATTGCTGGCAACATTCTTTGAAACGGCTTCAACTCGTAGTAACGGCCAATGGACCGTCAAATGGCAAGGCCTCAAAAAAATGCCCTGACAAAAGTCAATAGAACTTTCGCAGCGGCATAAATCCCCATCGCCGGTACCTGTGACCGACGACATATAGCCGGCTGCTGCCGTAGAAATATCTGCCGCTCGTGAATTGCCCCGCTATCTCCACGTCATTGAAGCCTGCCCTCAAGTTCTCTAGGCAGTTGTTCTTATCGAACGAGGCCGCGACGCAAATCTGTTTTTGTCCCCCTGTGTGTATCTGGTATATACCGGAGTACCGCCCCTGCACTTCGCCCGGATAAAAGACCGGCGGCGCGTCAATATCTATGTCGCATCGCCGTGCGCCTGCCGGCATCAAAAGCATCACCGGAATTCGGCCTGTGCTGTCGTTAAGAACACCGGGTATGCGCACCAGCTCGGTCCTCACCGGCCCAATCAGGTTCGCCGGGCGGCAGTCCGGCTGTGATGGGTCGATACCCTCGTCAAAGACTGGTCCGGTTTGATGTTCCCTCACGCTCTGTGTAATGCCGGGATTCATTCCGTTTACCTCGCGAACATTCACAATAGGCTGACAGTCTGCCGCACCGCCGCCATTGACACAAACAACCGCTGCGGATGCGGACACAGCCGAAAAAGATGCGATTAGCGCGGAGAAATGCTTTTTCGTCTTCCTGTCTCCGGCTTAAATTCGCTCTTGAATAAATTACCTCATTCCAGGCCGCAAATCAAGAAAAATATACACCTGATTTTACAGGTCCGCAGCACCAAAAAAGACAACGCGGGCCAAAGTTTGACCCGCGCCAGTATTATTTACTAACGACTAATGACCATCGACTGACTACTGTAGCTGCTCTTGGCTGTCCTGCTGCATCTGTTGTTGTTGCATCTGCTGCTGCATCAGCATTTGCATTCCCGTCGAAATCTCCATTATATGCT
>CAYSTP010000012.1:0-21595 GCA_964434085.1 uncultured Pirellulales bacterium | reverse complement strand
AAAGCAGCACACCGTGTTCGAGGTTCATATCAGTAATAATATCTATCATCCGGTCGATTTCTTTGCAGGGCTCGACGTCGCCGCTAAGGACAACGGCTATGTCGATGTCAGAATCGTCCGCGGCTTCGTTCCTCGCCCAGGAACCGTACAGGACAACGTTCCTCAATCTTTTGCCATACAGTTCTTTAAGGTCTTGAGCGAACCGTTTAAGTATTTGGTCTATTTCCATAATATAGCCATATGTATTCTATCTGATTCATTTACTTAAATTATACAAGAATCCGCTCCACATATCAAGTTCCACACTGTTGACACTCAAAATTCGAACCGGTTCCATACCACAAGATATTATTTTTATTTTTAGACGTGGATTTCCTGAATGCTCGAATAGCCCTTCTTATTCGGGAATGCAACTTCTGCAAGGTCTTGAAGTTTTTTATCTTCTGTTAACAGAGCATCGCACTTCGCTAAAAAGGTTAGGTACTCGATATCCATCAAATCATGCTCGGCACGCTCATCCTCGTCTTTTGGAGAGGTACTCGTCAGTTTTAGGTAAGAATACTCATAAGCCATAGCAAAAAGTAATTTTGCCCAGTGCCAACTCAACCATTCAGGCGACAAGCAAAACCTTTCCGGGTCTGTCGCATACTTACGAAAGCTTTCAGTCGCCAAGTTATGAATGTCATTTTTGTCAGTGAGTTCAGCCCACTTACAGAATCGCTCCTTTCTGCTTAGGTTTAATCTTCGCATTTCTTTTATGTAATCAGGGTTGTTTAGCTTCTGTGCTATTGTTGATGCAAGATTCTTGATGCCCTGTGCCATTTTAGAGCGATCTTTCTTCTTTTCGTCAATCTTTGTTTTACTAATAGTTTTTTCTTCTCGGAAACCTTTTGTATGGAGGCTATTCGTTTTAGAATAGTTAATGATGCAGGTACATGGAGATAAACTATTCCCTTCATATGCTATGATTTGCATTAGCTGATAGGTAACGTGGGCACCGGATTTGACCAACTTGTAGAGTCGTTTCAAAAACTTTTTATCAGGAAGTTCACTGCTTGTATAGCACTCGTAGAACAGCGTTTCCGGAAGAATAATAGCATGGCTTTTAACAAATTCACAAAGTTCTTTCTCGTTAGTCTTCTCAAAAACACTTTTATCGAGTAGAAAACTACAAGCAGTCATTTTTATTGAATAAATAGGTGGTCTTATTTTCATCCACAAGGATTCTCATTTGGCAGCTTACCCGCTAATCGGTGTAACCTGTTCCTCGGCCAAGGAGGCTGCATAATCCAGACAAGCCAGCACATCGGGCCGCTTGAGTGAAGGATACTCATTCAAAACTGCGTCTATAGAATCACCTGCAGCCAGCATATGGACTACCTGATGGACGGGTATTCGTGTGCCCTTTACACAGGCCTGGCCGTGGCATATCTTCGGATCTATCGAGATTCTTTCGTACACACTGAGTCTCCTGAAAATTTGTCTTTAACAGAAATACTTTACGGCCGTTATATATATTCAATTATACAAGTAAAATCTTCACTATACTACCGGCTTCTTATATTTTGTTTCCGACTTACCACTTCAGCACCGCGCCGGTGTCGGCGCTGGTCGCCATAGCGGCGTATTTGGCTAAGCAACCTTTGGTAATCCGCGGCGGCGGGGCCTTGAAGCTTTTCCTGCGCTCGGCAAGTTCCTTATCTGAAAGCTGCACGCTAATTTTATTATTCGGTATGTCGATTTCGATAATGTCGCCGTCTTTCAGCAGGCCTATCGGGCCGCCCACGGCCGCTTCGGGACTGACATGGCCGATACAGGCGCCGCGAGTTCCGCCGCTGAACCGCCCGTCGGTAATAAGGGCCACCGATTCACCGAGTCCTGCGCCTATAATATAGCTGGTCGGCGAGAGCATCTCCTGCATACCGGGACCGCCTTTCGGCCCTTCGTAGCGAATCACCACCACGTCGCCTTGCTTGACCTTGCCGCCGAGAATCCCGTCGCAGGCCTGTTCCTGGCTGTTGAATATAACCGCAGGGCCTTTGTGCCGCAGCATCGACTCAGAGACGCCCGCTGATTTGACCACGCAACTGTTCGGAGCGAGATTTCCGCGAAGTATCGCCAGGCCGCCCGTCTTCGAATAGGCCTTGTCCAGAGGCCGAATACACTGCTCGTCCCTGATTTTGGCAGAAGCGATATTCTCGCCAATGGTCCTGCCCGTCACCGTAGGACAATCGGTATTTATCAGGCCCGGAACTTTGCTGATTTCATTCAGTATCGCACTTATGCCGCCGGCGGCATCGACGTCCTCAATATGGTAACTGCTCGACGGTGATACTTTGCAGATGTTCGGGCACTTCTTGCTTACCTCGTTGATGCGCTCGAGGCTGTACTCAATCCCCGCCTCGCTCGCCACCGCTAATGTATGCAGGACCGTATTGGTGGAGCCGCCCATCGCCATATCCAGCGCAAAGGCATTGTCCATTGACTCGGTGCCGATGATATCCAGCGGCTTGATATCCTGCTCAATTAGTCGCAGAATCTGTCGTCCGGCCTGCTTGTAAAGCTGCTGTCTTTTCGGGTCCACTGCTAATATCGTCCCATTGCCCGGCAGCGCTATTCCTATCGCCTCACACAGACAGTTCATCGAGTTGGCGGTGAACATCCCTGAGCAGCTTCCGCAGCCGGGACAGCCGACATGCTCAAGCTGGCTTAACCGTTGTTCCGTAATCTTGCCGGCGTTAAAGGCGGCGACACCTTCGAATATGCTTATCAGGTCAACTACTGCTCCATCCTCGGTCTTACCGGCTGCCATCGGTCCGCCGGAAACGAAGAGCGTCGGGATATTCAGCCGAACCGCAGCCATGAGCATACCCGGTATAATCTTGTCGCAGTTTGGAATACAGATAAGCCCATCGAAACAGTGCGCCCGCACCATTGTCTCAACCGAGTCGGCTACGATTTCACGAGAGGCAAGCGAATATTTCATTCCCGTATGGCCCATGGCGATTCCATCACAGACCGCAATGGTATTGAACTCGAAAGGCACGCCGCCCGCTTCGCGGACCGCTTCTTTGACCACCCGTGCGACCTCGTTGAGGTGTACGTGGCCGGGCACCACCTCACAAAAGCTGTTGGCTATCGCAACAAAAGGCTTGCCCATATCGCCGTCCCGAAGCCCGCAGGCGTGCAGCAATGCCCTGTGCGGCGCCCTCTGGAAACCTTTCTTGACCGTGTCACTTCTCATACCGTTCCTTTCCACATCATCCCACCAAGAGCGATTATTCTACCGGCTCTTACGGTCTCGATAAAGGAAAATCGCCTTGTCTTAAAACACGTCCGCTATATAATTGAGCCGTAAGTCCGGCAATACCTGTATGTTTTGGAGAAAGCAACATGCAAATTCGAAAGTCAATTATCGCCGTCTGGTCGCTGGTCTGCTTACTGCTGGTCACGACCGGCTGTGTTGAACCGCCCCAGAAAACGCAACGAGTCTTCCTCACTGTAGATTTTCAGCCCGACCAGACGCTGCGATACAAATTCATATCCCAGCGAAAAATCGTAACCGACTGGACGCCCGGCAAGCAGGATGACAAGTCCAAGAAGGAATCCACCGAGTCTGTCGAGATGGTCGTTGCTTATGAGCCCGTCGAGGTAAATCCCTACGGACTTGTAAAAGTAAAAGCCACTTTCGAATCGGTAAAAGCCGTCAAAACCGGCACACCCCGCAGGCAGCCCGATGCCGTCGAAACCCTCGCCGGTAAATCTTACACCTTCACCGTCGGACCGGACGGAAAAATCCACGACAGGACCGAGCTTGTCAAGCTGCTTACAGCCGCATCAAAAGCTGCTTTTCGAAAGGGCAGCGGGTCGGGCAGAACAAAAGACCCCGACCTGTTGGACGACGTTCTGACCACTCAATGGTATCTTTGGGATTCCCTAAACAGCATCGAAAAACCAGCTAAAGGCGTTAAAGTCGGCCAAACATGGAAGTCGAATCTGCTTGTTCCTACTTCCATGGTCCTTCGCATAGGCCGCGACGTCACCTATCAGCTCGCCGATATACGCGAAACCGAACACGGGCCTGTCGCCGTAATAAACAGCACCTATATAATGTCCGACGTCGCATCCGAAGCTCCCGTTCCTTACGAGGGCAGCTTCCGTCTGGCCGGGGCCTTCGGTTTCTTCCGGGCCATGTTCAAGGGATTAAGTGTCACCAGCCTCGAAGGTACCGGACAGGAATTGTACAACATCGACGCCGGCAGGGTTGATTCGGCCCAACAGAACTATAAGCTTACGCTCAAACCAAATGCCGCACCTTTGCCCGGAGCTAATCCCATAATTCATATCGACCAGAAAATAACCGTGCAGTTCATCAAGCAGTAAAAAAACGCGATTCAACGGAGATAAGTACCTTGCAGCAGGAAAATCTGTGGGCGCCGTGGCGAACCAAATATATACAGGGCCTTTCAAGGCCCGGCGGCTGCTTTATCTGCGATTATATGAAAAGCCCCGGAGCCGACGAAGAGAATCTCGTCCTCTGGCGAACTGAAAAATCTGTCGTTGTTCTTAACCGCTTCCCTTACAACAACGGCCATTTACTTATCGCTCCTGTCCGCCACATACCCGACCTGGCAGCGGCCCAGGAAGCTGAGCTTCTCGAAATAACAAAACTCATCCGGGAAACACAAAAAGCACTGTCCCTGACCATAAAACCGCACGGCTTCAACGTCGGTATGAACTTCGGCCGATGCGCCGGCGCGGGACTGCCGGAGCATATGCACGTCCACGTCGTGCCCCGCTGGGACGGCGACACCAACTTCATGAGCGTATGCAGTGAAACCAAAGTTATCAGCCAGTCTCTTACTGAACTTTACCGGCTGCTGGTAGAAACCTCACAGAAACACTCTCTGCCCAGGCTGTAATATGTCGGACGCACTCGCAGATTATGCCGTAACTGAAAAAAACACCCGAGGCCGAACACTGCCCGATAAACCTCACCCCTACCGCAGCGATTTCGACCGCGACCGCGACCGGATTATACACTCGGAAGCCTTCCGCCGGCTCGAAGGCAAAACCCAGGTCTTCACGCCCGGCCTCAATGACAACTACCGAAACAGACTGACTCACAGTATCGAAGTGGCGCAAATCGGCAGGACCATAGCAAGAAGCCTCAATCTCAACGAGGCCCTGACCGAGGCGATATGTTTAGCCCACGACCTCGGCCATCCGCCGTTCGGGCACACCGGCGAAAAAGTGCTCAACGAATTGATGGCGGACTTCGGTGGCTTTGAACATAATCAGCAAACCATGCACATAGTCGATTTTCTCGAACATCCCTATCCTGATTTTAACGGCCTGAATCTGCTGTACGAGACCCGGCTCGGCCTGGCCAAACATTCCGGGCCTTACGACGCATCAGCCGACAAAACTTTCCCCGAAAAGAACTGCTCACTTGAAGGACAGGTTGCCAATATCGCCGACCGCATCGCTTACAACTGCCATGACCTCGAAGACGGCCTGCGGGCCCGTGTCATAGAACCCGAAAAATTAAACGACGTCGAAATCTTCTCCAAAGCCAAGCTCCAGATACAGGCCGATACAATTGACGATTACGTTATCAGAAGGACAAGAACCGCAAAGGCCATTATAAATATCCTTGTTGGAGACTGTATTGAAACCAGCCGCAGTAATCTGGTCGCCGAGAATGTAAAAGCCCCTGACGAAGTCTATTACAAAGATAAAAACCTTATAACACTCTCACAGCAAAGTCATAACCAGCTTAGTCGTCTTGAGAAGTTACTTTTTGAAAATCTTTACATGCACAATTCGGTCAAGGCCGAAGACCAGGTCCGCAATTGGCTCAGCGCCTTGTTCGGCAGACTGTGCAAAGAACCCCGAATTATGCCAAAGTTTTTCCAAGGCCTTGTCGAACATCAGCCTCTGCAGCGCTGTATATGCGACTACATCGCAGGAATGACCGACAGATATTGCCTTGCGAAGGTCGAGTCGCTGTCACATTAAGCACTGCATAATCTTTGACTTAATTCGCTCGTTCGCTTATTGTTTTCGCTCAATGAAACGCCTTCTGACATCCTGTTTTGGTCTGGGGTTATTGCCGATGTGTCCCGGCACATTTGGCTCACTGCCGCCAGCAGGGTTATTTTTGCTTCTGGCCTCTCTCGGCGCGAGGGCCGACTGGATTTCAATCATAATGCTTGTCTGGGCCGTTGCCGCATCGATAATATGCGTCACTTTTGCGCCTGCCGTTATCGCCCGGACCGGCAAACAGGACCCTCGTGAAGTGGTAATCGACGAGCTCGCCGGCCAGTGTGTCGTCTTCGTCCCCGCCGCGGTTTTTTCGGAACTAAATCCGCTGCTGGTTGCAGGTTTCGGCTTCGGCTTGTTCAGGCTCTTCGATATTGCAAAGCCCTTTCCCATAAAAAAACTCGAAAAACTGCCAGCCGGATGGGGCATACTTGCCGATGATTTATTAGCAGGCATTTACGCGGCAGTCGTACTGCTGTTCGTCTCGAGATTCGTCAACTACCTGTACCCGGCGATTGACTAAACAGATGCCCGAAAACTACTCGGTCCGGACAATAGAGAAGCTGACACAGCGGTTCGCAGATACCAATTTGTATCGTCCGTTGCGAATCGCCCGCTACGACCCCGGCGCCGAGCTGACCTTTGAGGCAACCACCGTTGAAACCGCAGACAAAGTTCATTTGTCTGTTTTAATCGAGCAATTCGTCGGAGGCGGCTACGCAGGCCAGGTCTATAAAGTCAAAGTCACTCAAATAAACGGCAACGCGCCGTCTGAGCTTCAGGTCGGCGGCACATACGCGATGAAAATCCTCGTCCCGCCTTGCGGTTTCGGACGTCTCTTTCGCAACACTCTCTACTGGGTTGGATTTCAGGGGCCTTTCCAGCAGCAGGTCAACCACACGGCGGCAAGAACCGGCGCACTGTGGCAGAAGTTTATCCGCCGCGCCGCCAAAATTCGCTTCGGTGGCCAAGACGCAGTAAAAAACGTACACGCTACTTTCGTGGACTACACACTGGGTAGCTGCGGCGAAATTAGTGACTGGATTGACGGCCGTACCTGGCGGCTCGAAGTCGACGACCACATGGATTATCTGCGGCTTTATGAAAAAGGCCGCACCGTCGATAACAACAAGCTCGACTCAATCGAATACCGAAGCAAGAAGGAATTCATGGCCGAGTTCGTAAGCCTGCTGCACGAACTCGGCGCGCATGAGTTCGCCCGACAGTACGAATGGTCAACCTGCAAGAGTCAGCCTAACGTCCTCAAACTAAAAAGCACTCAAGCCGACCCGATGGCCGGTCTTGTCGCTGTGGATTTCAGGGCGGGCCTGACCCTGCTGCCTTTCTTGCCGATGAGTCCCGGCGACTTCAAACTGATTTTTGAAGGTCTAAAACGCGGCTCGCTCGTCCAGTTCGACCGCGGCGACGTTTCTAAACTTCAATTCTTCGTCGAGTCGCACCGCGACCAGTTCGACGATATGAACTCTATGCTCGATGAACTAAAAGCTGCTGAGAGAATCTATCGCAGCAGCATCCCCGATGTAACTCACAATCATATCCGCCTTTTATACGACGCACGGCTCTGGAGCACTATCTTCGATTCTGCCGTGACCGGCTGGCGGACGCGCAGCCTGATTGATGAGCCGCACGAAAAAAAATTCCGCAACGGCAAATTGCTTACATTCGTTTTCTGTCTGCTCGGCTTCTTACCTTTGTTCGGCAAACTAATCCGTCGTCTCTGGGCCCTGCCCGACTGGAAAAAACATTATTATTCCATGCTCACAGACGCTGGTTATCTCGCCAGGGCAATTCGCGGCAGAATCTATGAAAAGCTTATAGCCTGGTACCGTGCCGGACGAATAAGCGAACGAAATGCGCTGAAGATAGCCGACCAAAACTGGCAATTCTTCTGTCACCTGCCGCTGTCCATCCTGCCCGCCGGCCTGCACCGTTTTCTGACGGACTTTCAGTTCTTCAAAGATAAGCTTAACTTCATTTTCATCAGGCCGGTTAAGCTTTACTTCAGCGCACATCTGCGTGAGCAGTGGCTTCGTGACATGGTCGAAGAAGGAAAGAAAAAACACATCCTTACCGACGCGGATGCAGATACAATTCTTTCTCAACTGAATGAACCCTACATTCAGCGCTATCTCATCAGCCTGGTGGTGCATCTGATGACCCTGCCTTTGACGCAAATCGTCTCTGTAATAGTAGCCTGGATTTACTACCACCGTACGGGCGATACGCTCGGCGCCGGAGGCATACTTGTATTGTTTCAGATAATCCCCGTCTCGCCCGGCTCTCTGGCCCGCGGCCTGTACGCAGTCGGCATTGCCGTCTATGACCGCAGCTTCAAAGACTATAACATCGCTGTCTTTTTGAGCTTCTTTAAGTACATTGGCTATTCGGCTTTTCCCATTCAGATGACCTATCGCTACCCTGCCCTGGCCCGGTTTATGGCCAGCCACTGGGCAACCGAAGCTGTCCATATTGTCCCCGTATTCGGCGAGCGAGGCGCTCTGCTGGAGCACTGGGTCTTTTGTCTTTTCTACAACTGGCCGCTGACTATCCGCCGCCGAATGGCAGCACATGCAAAACTACGCCAAACCCAACCGTCTCGCTATTGGCACGTCACTGTTTGCGCTTTGGCTACTGCGGCTGTCTTTGCCCTGGCCGACTGGATTTGGCTGGACCAGAAAGGTTCTATCCCAACGCTTCGAAGCATCTGGTACGCCACAGCCATACTGCCGGCACTTTGCGGCTCGGCGGTGACCCTGTTCGCCGGCGGCGCCAAGCTATGGAAGCGTTTCATCTCGGCAGCCGCCGCTGGAGTGCTGGCCGGACTTTTCTACACCCTTGCAACCGGCACCATTATCAGCCTGTCCGGTTCCGACGTTGTTATGCCCGCCCGCTGGCCGTTCCGCCTGTTCTTTTTCGCCGTCTTCTCCTGTCTCGGTGCAATCATCACTGAGCTGCGACTGCCTGACCCTGAACTCGAATCGGCCCGGGCCAAAAACTAAAGTCACACTGTTTTTTATCCACGGCTGCAATAACAGACAATTTTTACTTTGTTGTATTAACCGAACTGCTATCATAACCGTTCGTAGCCATACATTCAGGAAGTACTTATGGCCGAGCAACCAAAACACGACCCGTGGGCCGGGGTATATAACTGTGCGGTAATTGTCGCTCACCCCGACGACGAAACCCTCTGGGCCGGTGGTACGATTCTGCTGCATCCGGACGTAAACTGGACCATAATGACACTCTGCAGAAAAACCGACCCCGACCGTGCCCCCAAATTCTTCAAAGCAATCGAGCAGTTCGGCGCCCGGGGCTTCATGGCCGACCTCGACGACGGACCGGAGCAGTCGCCCCTCAAACAAACCCTGGTGCAGCAAACCATACTCAATGTCCTGCCCACGTACGGTTTCAATATCATCATCACGCATGACCGGGCGGGCGAGTACACGCGCCATCTGCGGCATGAAGAGGTCTGCCGGGCGGTCATGGCGCTGTGGAAAAATCAAGAGCTCCACGCCGCACAGCTCTGGACCTTTGCCTATGAAGACGGGGCCAGGAAATATCTGCCGCGGGCAATTGACGGCGCCGATATAATCTACAAACTGCCCGAAGAAATCTTCAATCGCAAGTATGAGCTAATCACCGATATTTATGGTTTCGCCCCTGACAGTTTTGAGGCAAAAACTACTGGCGCCAAAGAAGCGTTCTGGCGGTTTGGAAAAACCTGATAATCGACCTGTATATTAAAAGGACATGAAAATGAAAGTGCTCGTAATTTATGATTATCCCCCGTCACCGGCAGGGCTGGCTACGCAGGGCAGCCTGCTGCACAGGGGGCTTGAGGAATTGGGTATCGACGTTCATTCCGCTCACTTCGAATCCGGCCAGGAAAAGGAGTGGTATTACAGATGGTTTGAACCGGACATCGTCGTCGGGGTCGGCTACTGGGGACACACCCCCTTTCTCGTCCTGCACACCCAAAGATACGGGATTCAGCCGGTGCCATGGCTTGTCGCCGACGGCTTTATGGCCAACTACCGCGAGGTCCTCGAGTCTCTGCCTCTGATACTGGTCACTTCAAACTGGGTCAAGCAGGTTTACATCAGGGACGGCCTTAGCGGAAATAATATCGAGGTGCTGCCGGTCGGCTGCGACACCGAAGCGTTCATTCCGCGTGACAAGAACGACCCCAAAGTAGCGGCGGTAAGGGAAGCGCTTGGTGTATCACCCGACCAGGTAATGATTCTTACAATAGGAGGCGACGCCACCAGCAAGGGCGCACAGGAAGTGATGCAGGCCCTTGCTATTAACGACATAAAAGCGCCGGACTGGAAATACATCTGCAAAGTCTGGCCTCAGCCGAGAACAGAAGCCCAGAACCTCATCGACCTGCAGCTCGCCAGCCAACTCGGCATCGACAAGAACGTTGTCTATACCACGAACGTCATCAGCAGAAACTTTATGCCGTATCTGTTGTCTGCCTGCGACATTTATGCGGCTCCGTCGAGGCTCGAAGGCTTTGGAATGACTCAGGTCGAGGCAGGTGCTTGTGGAAAACCTATCATCGGCATTAAAGCTATGGGTATGCTCGATACGATGGTACACGGTGAAAATGCGTTTCTGGCTGATGTGGCTCAGGAAATACTGCTAAGAGAGGCCATGGTCGGCGAAGAATCCGGGTATAAGCCCAAACAGAGGTTCGTCTTCAGCGAACCCCGCGTGGTGGACTACAGGGCCAGTGTCTATGACATCGCCGATTACCTGATGAAGCTGATGACCGATGAACAGCTAAGAATCAAGATGGGAAAAGCCGGACGTGAAAGGGCCGTCAAGTACTTCGATTACAGGGTAGTGGCAAAAAGATTCGTCGAAATAGTAACCGAAAAACTCGATATCTGAACGATATGAAAAAGGGCCTTTCAAATCAAATAGCACGGGCAAAGCAGGCCGCTATCGAGGTACTGCTTCACAACATGCACGGGCCGTATCGCGGCCTGCCGCGGACCGCCGGCTGGGGCTACCCCGAACCGTACACACGCGATTTGATGGTTGCGAGTCTCGGCATCCTGGTCTCAAAAAACAAAAAACTCATCGAGTCGCTCAAACGCGTTCTCGAAACACTCGCAAAAAATCAAACTCCGCTCGGCCATGTCCCCTCGCTCGTACACGACCCTGAAGACCGCGGCGCCAGCGATACTACACCGTTGTTTCTTATGGCAGTGGGACTCTACCGCAAGGCCACGGGCCGGATGGATTTTCTCGACGATGTTGTAGACAAATCCCTGCGATGGATGGAATACCAGAGTCCCTCTAACCGCGCATTAATCGCACAGATGCCGACTACGGACTGGCGCGACGAGCAGTGGGTTGTGGGCTACGGCCTGTATGTCAACACGATTGCCTACATATATCTCAAACTGCTCGGTCTTGAGACCCTCGCGTCCCGCCTGCGCGAGTACATGGTCCATTTCACAGTCAAGGGCGAAAGACAACAGCGCCACGTCCACGAAGGTCTGGTACTTCGAAATAAGCCTTATTATGCGATGTGGTCTTACAAGGTTTATCGCAGCGAGCGATTCGACCTTTTGGGCAACAGCCTGGCCATCCTCTCAGGCATTGCTCCACAATCGAGGGCCCGCCAGTTGATTGCCTGGATAGAGAGGGAGTGCCGCGCACTGCGGCAAAGCGGTCAGTTGCACATTGATTTGCCGCCCTGTCTTTTCCCGTACATCAGGCCGTCCGACCCCGACTGGAGGCCGCGCTACGAAAAGTATAACCGCCCCGGTGAATATCATAACGGCGGCATCTGGCCCTTTATCTGCGGCTTCTACATTGCCGCATTGGTCGCCGCCGGCCGGCATCAGCTCGCCGAAAGAAAGCTCGCCGCGTTTACCGAGCTGGTCAGGCCCGCCCGTGTAGCACAGGTCGAGTTCGGCTTCAATGAGTGGTTCACCGCCCAGGACCCGACCCCTCGCGGCCAGGACTGGCAAACATGGTCGGCTGCAATGTATCTCTATGCCGCTACATGCGTTGAAACAAAAACGACCCCATTGCTCGATTCCCTCCGCCCCGACATTTCACGGCTGCACCAGCCACCCGACGAACGGCCCCCTCTGACACAATCCGGCACATAGTCCAGGCAGACGAGTGTAAAAAAACCGCACTGATTCGCCCAATTTGTCCGCTTTTGCCTTGCCCAAACGCCGCCTTTCTGAGACAATATGTGCCTTTGAATGGTCATTTGGAGTGATACTGCAAAATGTCTGGTGACCTAAGTTCGTTTTGCGACGATTTTTATCTCGATATGTGCGTAAATACCGAGCTGGAACTGCCCACGCAGAGAGATACCATTTTAGCCTTTTTCGAACGTATCCAGAAACAGTACCCAATTATGAACAACCTGTCGCGTCGCAGCCAGAGCGAATACTATCTCGAGTCGTCCCAGAGCACAGGCCGATACCGCTGGGTTTGCATCGACGCCGACCGCCTCGCGTGCGGAATGGTCAATCCCAACGACTTCAATGATGCCTATGCCCAGCACAGGTTCGTTCTCGAACTGGCCCCTTACATGCTCAGCCTCAGCCATCTCGACATAGGCTCGCTCGACGTGACAATCACGCTGGATTTTGACTGTCCCGACAACCACGACGAGGTCATCAGCGAAGCGCTGCTGGCCGGCTCGGCCTTTTCCTGCCTGATGGAGATACCTGATGCCAGGCCGATTGGCATCAGCCCTGTCGTTATCTTCAGCCTGTCCGAAGATTCCTGCACCCAGGCTCGCATAAGCGTCGAATCCAAGACCAGTGTTTACGACCCGCGCAAAGACAAAGACCAACTGGACCAGGCAATCAGCCTGTCGCTTACTATTCGCCAATATCCGCAGGCTGCGGTCAGATTCGACGCCGTCCGTTCATTCGAAAACCAGTGCCGGCTGCTCGAAATGCTCCTGGAAGAAAAAATCGTCCCTCATTTCGTCAGACCGCTGATTAACGCCATCGCCCACAGGAGACTGTCTTAACCGAACCGAAAGGATTCCCATGGCTGTTGAAGCTCCCTACAGTAAGTACAGAAAAACAAACTTCAAAATAGCTATCTTTGGCGCCCTTCTCATAGCTGTCATATTGGCCTACGATGGATACCTCAGCAAATATGAATGGTCCCATCGACAAAGCTTCTATAAAAAACACGCCAAAGACGGCCTGCCGGATGGAACCATAAAGTTCAACCAGAGAGCACCTTTCGTTCTGGTTGGCATTTCCATAATCTCAGCGATATGGTTCCTGAGGATTAAAGACGTCAGGGTCATCGCCGACGAAAATGAGCTCATCATCAGCGAAAGAGAGAAAATCCCCTATTCTTCAATACAGCAAATCGATAAGACTCATTTCGAGTCCAAAGGTTTCTTCATAATCAGCTACAAACGTGCGGACGGCAATAACGCCATCAGGGCCCTGAGCTACAAAAAATACGACAATCTCAAGGCTGTTCTCGAGCACCTGGTCTCAAAAATCACTTGAAATTACCCATCAGCCAAATACAATCTCCGGGGCCGACAAATTGTTCTGCCATCTTTTCTTGTGTCTGGAGTCCGGAGTCTGGTGTCTGGAGTCTTAAATGAATACCTGTATCGTAGGATTGCAGTGGGGTGACGAAGGAAAGGGTAAAATCGTTGACATTCTCGCCGAAAAGGCCAACCTCGTCGTCAGATACGGCGGCGGAGCAAACGCAGGCCATACCGTCGTCATCGGCGACACGAAATTCGCCCTGCACCTTCTGCCCAGCGGCGCCGTCCGGCCCGAAACCGGCTGCGTAATAGCAAACGGCGTCGTCATTGACCCCGATTGCCTGACCGGCGAAATCGATTCTCTCGCCGAGAAGGGCATCTCGCTAAAAGGCAGATTATTCATAAGTCAAAATGCACATCTTGTCCTCGACTACCACAAAGCTGAGGACCAGCTCCGCGAAAACTCGCTCGGCAAAAACAAAATCGGGACCACCATAAGAGGAATCGGCCCGTGTTACGCCGACAAGGTCGGCAGAACATTTGCCGTAAGAGTCGCAGACCTGGCCGACCTTGACACCCTCAAACAAAAGCTTACAAAAATCGTTGATTACAAAAACAAGGTCTTTGCCGCACTGTATAACGCCGAGCCGCTCAGCAGCGAGGAAATCTTCAAAAAGTGTCAGCTCTACGCCGAAAAACTCGTTCCATTTATCACCGACACCACCCGGCTGCTGCACACGGCTATCGACCACGGAAAATCAATACTCTTCGAAGGAGCCCAGGGAACTCTTCTTGACCTCGACCACGGGACCTTTCCTTTCGTCACAAGTTCCAACGCAAGCTCGCTTGGAATGAGTGCCGGTGCCGGCGTACCGGCCCGGGACGTTGATAAGTTTATCGGTGTCGCAAAGGCCTATACCACGCGCGTCGGCTCAGGCCCGTTCCCAACCGAGCTGGACAACGAAACAGGCTCATACATTCGCGACCGCGGCAACGAATACGGCACCACCACAGGCAGGCCCCGCCGATGCGGCTGGTTCGACGCCGTCGCAGTGCGGTATTCCGTGACCATCGGAGGCATCGACGCCATTGCACTTATGCACCTCGACACGCTCAGCGGCATCAAACAACTCAACATCGCCACGGCGTACAGAATAAACTCGGAAGATTCGACATTCTTTCCTTCAAACATCGAGACACTTGCCAAAGCCCAGCCGGTTTACCAAACCGTTGCAGGCTGGGATGAAGATATATCCGAGATGACCGACTTCGACGACCTGCCGCAAAATGCGCAACGCTATGTTACTCTTATAGAAGATTTCACCAGGGCGCCGGTAACCATAATCGGAGTCGGGCCGAAACGTCGGCAGACAATTTTCAGGTAATCAGCCAAAAGACCAGTGAGCCAGAGCTTCGAAGAAAAACAAAAGGAAACGGCAGGCCGTCTGGGAATCAGCCCGCAGCAAATCCCCAGACACATCGCCATCATCATGGACGGCAACGGGCGATGGGCTGAACAGAAAGGACATAACCGCATCTATGGCCACCGCCAGGGCGGCAAAACCGTCGAGAAAATCGCCGTCCACTGCGTCAATCTCGGCATCGAAGCACTTACACTATATTCCTTCAGTGTCGAAAACTGGAAGCGGCCGAAAGCCGAAGTTGATGCCCTGATGCAGATTTATACCCGATACCTGGTTGCCATTCGGCCGATGCTCGAACGCAACAACGTCAGGCTTGTTCATCTCGGAACCCTTGAGAATCTCCCGGCAGGGCTTGTCAAAGAGCTGAATAAAACACTCGAACTTACTGCCGGCAATACCGGCATGAAACTTGCCCTGGCCCTGAACTACGGCGGCCGGGATGAAATCGTACACGCTGTAAAGAGTATCGCCGCCGAATGCAAAGATGGAAAACTGGCGCTCGAAGACATAGACCAGAACTGTATCAGCAACCATTTATACACTGCAACACTGCCCGACCCCGACCTGCTGGTCAGAACGGCAAGCGAACTGAGAGTGAGCAACTTTCTGCTTTGGCAAATTTCTTACAGCGAGTTTTATGTTACCGGCGTCTATTGGCCGGACTTTACCGAACAGGAACTGGAAAAGGCTATATTAGCCTACTCGAAAAGGATTCGACGCTTCGGCCGGACCGACGCCCAGCTGCAAAAAACTGATTGACAGAAACTATCCCTGTAGCATTGACCGATTGGGAGTATGCTTAAACACAGACTAATCTTCGGAACTCTGATGACGATTTTCTTCGTCGCTGTCCTTCTGCTCGACGGCTACCTCAATCTGCCCGCAGCTTACTCAGTCGAAGACAGACCCGTTCAGGGCACTTTGCTGTGTATCCTGATTGCCGTCCTGATTGTCCTTTCCCATCTGGAGCTGTCAAACCTCGCCGCCGCCAAGGCTCTTACTATCTTCAAGCCGTTTGCTGTTCTTTGCTCTATCGCCCTTGCCGCCACGTGGTATTGGCCGCAGCTTTTCGGTATTGCCACAGACAAATACCTCGCCGCAGTCGCTGCGGTCGCCGTGCTCGGTCTGTTTTTGCAGCAATACTTCCGCTTCGGCGCCGCCGATATCCTGTCCAATTGCGGCGCAAATCTTTTTGCTATTTTCTATCTCGGCCTGTTGCCCGGCTTCTTTGTACTGCTTAGAATCGAAAAAGGCATCTGGCCCATACTCATGTTCGTCACAGTCGTAAAGTGCTCTGATATAGGGGCTTACACCGCAGGGTCGCTCTGGGGCAAACGCAAATTCTCACCGCGAATCAGCCCGGGCAAGACCTGGGAGGGCATGGCAGGCGGAATTGTTTTTGCCGTTGCGGCAGCCGTTTTATTTGCCGTAGTTTCTGGTATAATGCCCTGGTTTACGGCCGTGGCCTTCGCAATTGCCTTTACGTTTATAGGCCAGCTTGGAGATTTGGCTGAGTCGCTGATAAAGCGGGACGCCGAACGAAAGGACGCCTCGGCAGGCGTGCCAGGATTCGGCGGGCTGCTCGATGTTATCGACTCACCACTGCTGGCGGCGCCTTTTGCGTATTTGTTTTTTACGCTTCTTTGTCCCTGAATAGGAGCGTCTCTTGCAGGTCAACATAAAATTAGAGCCCATCCACAGAAAGCTCGAGCTTTTCGGCCCCGCCGATTCGCACCTCAAGCTGCTGCGTAAAAACCTCGATGTACAAATCACCGCGCGAAATGAAATTCTCACCATCACCGGCAAGGCTGAAAACGTCAACGCCGCCGCCGAAGTCCTCGACAGGATGCAGAAGCATCTCGTCCGCAGCGATTCGCTGAGGACGGCCGACGTAATGCTCTTTATCGAAAAACACGAGGCCGCCGCCGAGCGAACGCCCAGCCAGGCGATAACCATCTATGCACAGAAGAAAGTCATAGAACCTTCCACAAAAGGCCAGTTCAGATACATCGAGACAATGCTTAAAAACGACATAACATTCTGCATAGGCCCCGCCGGAACGGGAAAGACCTATCTGGCCGTCGCAGTCGCCGTCTCGATGCTCAAGAAAAAACAGATAAGAAGAATCGTCCTGGCCCGGCCCGCCGTAGAAGCCGGTGAAAAGCTCGGGTTTCTGCCCGGTGACATACAGGCAAAAGTCAACCCGTATCTGCGCCCCCTCTTCGACGCACTCGAAGATATGATGGAATTCGCGCAGATGAGAAAGTTCATAGAGCTGGACATCATCGAGATAATACCCCTTGCCTTTATGCGCGGACGAACTCTCAACGATTCGGTAATCATCTGCGACGAAGCCCAGAACACCCTGCCCCTGCAGATGCTTATGGTATTGACAAGACTCGGCTTAGGCTCAAAAATGATTGTTACCGGCGATATTACACAGGTTGACCTCGAAAAGGGAAAGACAAGTGGAATGGTCGAAGCCATTGCCAGATTGCGCCGGATTAAGGGCATCGGATACGTCGAGCTCGTACAGAAAGATATTGTAAGGCACAAACTCGTGCAGAACATTGTCCGTGCTTACGGCAAAAACCCTAAAAAATAGTTTAACCGCAATGAAATTATGCGATTTTTATTTCTAAGAAAACTCAACCCGCGGCGAACAAAGGTGCGAGAGAGCATCGCCGCAGAACGTGCCGCCAAACGCAGACGATTCGCCGCCCCCCATCTTGTCAACTCCCTGCTGATTTGGCTGCTCTTTGTCATCCTTGCAGTCCTCGTCCTTGCAGTGGAGTTCAAACGCGAAATTGAGCTTATCCCAACAATTGCCGCCGCCGTCGGTGTGATATTGGTCTCCGTAGCCGCCGCTTTGTACATCCACCACTACCAGGGCCGAATAATCAGAAATCATGCTCGCGCAACCGCACTGGTCATTCTCTTTGCAATGTTGTTAGCCGTCGCCAAGGCCGGTTTCGCACTAACCGGCCATACCTGCTGGGGCACCGGCACCGCCGCCGTCGCCGCTATCATACTGTCTATCGCCTACGACCAGCGTTTTGCCGTCGGAATGAGTATCTTCTATTGTGTCCTGGCCACATTCGCAGTCTCAGCCCCGGAAAATACCGATATCAGGCCGTTCCTCATTATGGGCGCCACTGCTTACACCTGCTGTTTGTCTCTGAAAGAAGTAAGAACCCGTATTAAACTGCTTCAGGTCGGTGTCATCGCCGCCGTTGTCGCATTGGCAACCTCTCTTGCGCTCGACTTTATCACGGCGGACGTCAAACCGTTCACCGCCCTGAGTAACGCCGGCTGGCACGGCTTCGCCGCTCTTGTAGTAAGCATCATCATTCAGGGCCTGCTGCCTCTTATCGAAAGAGCGTTCCGCATCGCTACAAGCATGACCCTGCTCGACTACAGCGACGCCAATCAGCCTTTGTTAAAACGTCTGGCCATGGAAGCTCCGGGAACTTTCAGCCACAGTCTTATGATTGGCTCCATCGCCGAAGCCGCCGCCGAAGCAATCGGACGCAACGGCCTGCTCTGCCGCGTCGGAGCCTACTATCACGACATCGGAAAAATCAACAAGCCCTCATACTTCGTTGAAAACCAGGCAGGACCGGCCAGCAGACATGAAGACCTTTCTCCGGCAATGAGCCAGCTAATCATTTCCGGCCACGTAAAAGACGGCAAGGAAATTGCAAAAGAATACAAGCTGCCCGTCGTTCTGCGACAATTCATAGAAACGCACCATGGAACCACGCTCATCGAATACTTCTACAACGAGGCCGTAAAAAAAGCCGGCGACAGTCAGCCGCGGCCCAGCGAAAGTGAATACAGATACGAAGGCCCAAAACCCCGGACCAAGGAAGCCGCCATCGTAATGCTCGCCGACGCCGTCGAAAGCGCTGTACGCTCACTGCAGGAAATCACACCTGCTAAGATTGAAGCCGTCGTGAAAAACGTCTCTATGAAACGTATGCAGGACGGTCAGCTCGACGAGTGCGATATGAACTTCAGGGAATTGGCAAAAGTCCAGGCAAGCATGGTCAAAACTCTGACCGCGCATTACCACGGCCGAATCTCATACCCCCAACAGCCGGACGAGCCGATAAACGAGAAAGACCGGCCGCTTACACAGCAAGCTCAGGCTCAACATAAAACAGATTGAACCCATGGACGACGAAACACCCGACCAGCGAATAACCGTTCAAATCGCTCAACTCTGCGACAAAGCAGACCCGAACACCACTTGGATTGAGCAGCTTGTTAACACCGTCTGCGACCGCTTCGGTCTGCAAAAGGCCATTATAAGCATCGCTGTCGTCGATGACGAACATATGTGCAGACTGAACGAACAATTCCTAAAACGCAAAAAGAACACCGATTGTCTAAGTTTTGACCTTTCAGACAATCAAAACCCAAACGAAAAGTGTTTTGAGATAATCGTAAACGCCGAGCTGGCTGCCCGCTGCGCCGAGCAGACGGACCATTCGCCGCAGGCTGAGCTTGCCTTGTACATCACCCACGGCCTGCTCCATCAGTTTGGATTTGACGACCAAACTAACGAGCAGGCCGAGAAAATGCACCGCACCGAAGAACAGATACTTCAGCAGCTTGGCTATGATTTCGTGTATAATTAACCCGGCATTGAAAATTATTTAAGTTTGTGTTCTTATAAATCTTATGAAAGGGAACTAAGTGGGTTATATAGGCTGGACCATCCTGGCCGTTTGTCTGCTCTCTGCGGGCAGTCTGTTTTTTGCTATCAACGCCATTGCCCTGCACACATTTAACTCGGCAAAACTGCACGAGGCATTCAAAGACCTCGGCAAAGCCGCACGCGCCGATGAGCTTGGTGAATCCAGCGAAAAACTCGCCCTGACATGTTCACTCTACAGACTTATCCTCAATACATGCATCATTCTTGTGCTGCTTGCTATCTTCTGTGCAGACAAAGCACACCCGCCGACGTTCATCGATTTTTTCATTGTCTTCGTCATATCCATGGCAATATTCTCCGTGGTCGGCCTCGCCATACCCCACGCCTGGGCAAAATACGCAGGTGAAAAAACCCTCTGCAGAACTTATCGGCTCCTCCAGGTCTGCGCATTGGTCGCCTGGCCGATTCTGTATATATTCAGGCTTTACGACGAGCTTGTCAAAAGACTCGCCGGAATCAGCGACGTCACCGAAAAAGAAAGACACCAGGAAATGGAAGATGAGTTCCTGACCGACCTCGAAAAGCAGAAAATCGAGGGCGTCGTTGACGAAGAAGAGCAGGCCATGATTGAAAACGTCCTCGACCTCAGTGACACCACCATCGGCGAAATACTGACCCCGCGCACCGATGTCGTTGCTATAGAAGCACAATCCGATTTGGCGACTGTCCTCGAAGTAATAACCAAAACAGGCCACTCCCGGTACCCCGTTTACGAAGGAACGATAGATAAAATCATCGGCCTTGTTTATGCAAAGGACCTGCTTATCGAAATCGGCAGGGATTCCGACGATTTCAAGCTGGCTGAAAAAATGCGCCACGCTTATTTCGTACCGGAGACCAAACCTCTCAGAGAGCTGCTCCACGAGTTTCAGAACCAGAAACTGCATATCGCCGTCGTCCTCGACGAATACGGCGGAACCGCCGGCATAGTCACCCTTGAAGATATTATAGAACAGCTTGTCGGCGAAATAACGGATGAGTACGAGAAAGCTCCGCCCGCCCCTGTTGTCGAAATCGACCCGCAGACTATTGAGGTCGATGCCAGAACTTATATCGACGACCTCAACGACCGGTTCGAGCTTAGCCTGCCCGAAGATGAAGATTACGACACGATAGGCGGCTTCGTCTTTTCACATCTCGGTTACATCCCGAAAACCGGGTCTGAGTTCGACTACGATAATCTCAAGTTCAACATCGCGCTGGCAGAGCCGCGAAAGATAAAACGCATCCGAATCCACAAGCTGCCTGAGCAAAAAAATGCTTAAAAAAGACCTCGCCGTCTGCATACGCGCCATTGATTATTCCGAAACGTCACAGATTGTCACCTTCTTCGCCAGGGACTCCGGTAAATTTACAGCAATCGCCAAAGGCTCGAGGCGACCCAAATCCGCCTTCGACGGGCCTATCGAACTTTTTGCACAGGGCCGAATCGTCTATTCACAAACCCATACTGACAAGCTCGCCACGCTCACCGAGTTCAGCCAACAGCTCCCATTTTCGTTTCTGAGTCGCAACCTTTTTGCACTGCACTGCGCTTCATTGGCCGCCGAGCTTGTCAATTCCACTACTGACGATTACGACCCGCACCCGGAATTATTCGACGCGTTTATTAAATTCCTTCACGACCTCGACCAGACACAGGATGCGCTGCGCCCGCTGATTGTTTTCCAGTTATCACTTCTCAAAGAAATCGGCCTTATGCCTGTTCTCGACCACTGCGCAAATTGTAAAACAAGTCACGGGTCACGAGTCACGAGCCACGGGTTATATTTCAGCAGTGAAGCTAACGGCCTCATTTGCCAAGACTGCGAAGCAAGTTTTCCCGACAAAATCCCTGTAACAAAAACCGCCGCCGCGGCTTTAAACAATAAGGAA
>CAYSTP010000011.1:0-22226 GCA_964434085.1 uncultured Pirellulales bacterium | reverse complement strand
TGGTTGCCGCGATGCGCGGCTGCGGCAGGGATGTCGTAAGTACTATCACCAGCTTTTTGGATGGGCCTGATGCTGAACAGGCACTTGCTGCAAGGGTAAGACTGGGCGATGCGTCCGTAAAAGAGAAGCTGGAGGCGCTTCTACAAACCAGGATACGGCAAGACCCTGATGATAATGAAAATGAGCAGACAAGACAATGGAAGTGGTATGTGAACAAACCACTCAGGGCATCTGAGATTATTGGCGCGCTTACGTGCGTGTCTGAGCCTAATGAGGCAATGGAGCGATTTTTGAGTCTTATCGAAAATCGTCAAGCCAAAGACCTTATTGATGACAGCGAGTTTTTTGAAAGTTTGATGTTCCTGCCTACAAGCCATACTCAGACAGTTATCAAAGCATATCTGGCAAAAGTGCGTGATTGGCAGCCGCAGGTCCACGAACCACCTTTTTTCCAGAGTTCGTATAGAACGGCCCGGCCCTTGCGAAGACTCGTCGGTTATTACGGCGACAGTCAAATCGCTGAAGATATTTTCAAGATAACGCTTTCAGCGGTGGCTCAGGAAGAGGAGTTTGAGGCTTTCGATATCTCACCCTATTTTGGGCCTCAATCCGCAGAACTGCTCAAAGAGGGACTGGCCTGCAGTAATCCCGATATGCGGGCTTGGTGTGTGTGGCAGCTCAGGAAAATCGGCTACCGGTTCCA
Organism: uncultured Pirellulales bacterium; assembly: GCA_964434085.1. Lineage (GTDB taxonomy): Bacteria > Planctomycetota > Phycisphaerae > Sedimentisphaerales > Anaerobacaceae > JBBABK01. The sequence goes on along the minus strand of CAYSTP010000011.1, from coordinate 21,523 downwards.
GCCTGAACAGCTCAATAAGCTGTTAACCGACGAAAGCTGGAAGGTGCGGGCCAACGCAGCATTTGCCGGCGGCAAAGATACTGCAAACATAGCCGAAAAGGACAAAAACGCTTTCATAAGGCTTGTTGCAACCCTGGCTGACTGACAAACATACAAAAAACTAATAGCCCCCTAAGTCCTCTTAAATACAAGCACTTACCAATTCACTGTCACTTTGCAACTGATACTCCTGACTGAAGCGCTTCCGATTATAAGAAGCCTGCCGGCTCCGCAATGCGACCAAAAAATTTTCCAAATTTTCCAATAATTACTATTGACAGTTTAGTTAAATAGCGAATAATATATATATAAACAATAATCAAATTAGTCAAATGGGACGCAAAAATGGCTCTGACGCAGGAACTTGGACTGAAAAAACCTATTGCTCTTTTGCCGCATGAGGCATTGCTTAATGTCTATTACACCGCTTCATGTCTGAAGAAAAAGGCCGACCAGTTTTTTGCCCCGTTCGGCCTGACGGACGTGCAGTTTAACCTGATGATGCTTGTCAAGCACCAGTCCGGCGAAGAAGGGGGGCTCAGCCAGGCCCGGCTAAGTGCGATGATGCTCGTCAACAGGGCCAACATCACATCACTGGTCGATAGAATGGAAAAAGCCGGCTTAGTTGAGCGAACAGATTCTCCCACCGACCGGCGGTATAATATAGTCAGGCTAACCGCCAAGGGGAAAAAACTGCTCGATGAAGTCGAGCCGCTTTACGGCAAGGAAATCAGGAAAGTCATGGCCGCCCTGAAAGACCCCGACCAGAAAAAACTCGTAGCCCTGCTCGAACGGGTTCGTGCAAACCTCGACTGAAAGGAAAACATATTGAGAAATAATGCTGGTATTTATTCAGAGTAAATTTTTTTGATACTTTGGTTAACATATTAACAATATATACTCAAACAGTAAAGGAGCACAAAAGTGAAAGCTCTTCAAATAAGGAATGCTATTTTCTGGGCGCTGATTGCAATTTTTGTCATACTGGTCGCTGTCATCTTCACGGGCATGGGGAGACTCTGGGGGCCTAAACTGCCTTCTTTCGTCGTGATGATTTTTCTCGCTATTACCTTCCTCACATTGGCGGCGGCGCTGGTAGCGTTTACAGTGAAGGCTAAAGAGGCCAAAATACAAAAGACGTTCTTCATATTGACAGGCATCTCCGCTGTGGGTATCCCGATTTGCGCCGTATTGCATAATCTTGTCTATGCTTTATGCATTAAGTTCGGCTGGGTATTCTGGGGAGAGGGTGGGGATGAGGCTGTCTTTTTCATCATGGCTATTTTCGTCTTCCCGGCACTGTTCGTCATCGGGTCGTTGGGAAGCATTGTATTTCTCCTATCTGCGAGGTTGAGAGAAAAGAAAAAGAATCTTAGCGGTTTGATTTAACTGGTATTTGAAATGGGCTTTAAAGAAAAGTGCCGGATAATACAACAGTATTAACGAATTATTGAAAGCAGAACGAAAATGGTTGCGATAAAAACAGACGGTGGACAGGTTGGATGGCGTTTTGGATTACGGTGGGTGCTGCTGACAGCTGCAGGATGGGTTATCGGCCTCCCCCTTGGCTTCGTCTTCGTGGCAGTTGCAGGATGGATTATCGGCGTCCATGAGGACTCCGACTCCATCATATTCAAATTAGGGCTGGATAATGCCGCGGCATTTGTCTGCATAGTCGCCGTGGTGAGTTTGATGCAGTGGCTTGCGCTACGGCGCGTCGTTCGGCGAGCCGGCTTTTGGGTACCGGCAACCATAATAGGATTCACTATATCATCAAGCATACACTCAGTCGTATGTTATGTCTGGGGATATCCCGATAACCTGGATCATTTTCTCAGCACTGCGGTGTGGGCAATGGCCTTCGTCGCGGGTGGAATACTGGCTGGTGTGCTGCAGCATCGCATACTGCGACGCCAAGTGTGTCATTCGGCCTGGTGGGTGCCGGCAAGTGCGGTCGGCTGGGGCTTAAGCGTGATTGGGCTCGAGATTGGATCTGGAATTGGACGTGGTAAAATCCTTTCTACAATGCCATTTGCTCAGCGTCTTTTAACGGCTTTTGGGAACCTTATAGACGTCGTGGGGCTGGCGTCGGTTCTCCTCGGGATAGTAACGGGAGGCACATTGATTTGGCTGCTGCGGCAGCCGACGCAGCAAATGACCGACATTGCATCATCTTAAAAAGCAAAAATATGTTTAAGTGCAGTTGGGTTGCTGCCTGTTCAATTCTTTGATTTGACGGGCATACTATACTCTGTCAGTGGAGATATAACGATGAAGGAAAAACAAAAGGCTTCTTTCAGGATTGCTGCATTGCTGGTGACTATCGCGATTATCTTACTTGCTTTGGTGGCGGGGTATGCGGCAAAAAGGTTTGCTCCGACGACGAAAGTTGGCCTGCAATTCGTTAACGAACCGGCATCACCCAAATACATGGTTGTTGTAACGCACGGCTGGATAGAAAAGGGCAAAGGCAACTGGCCGCAGGACATGGCCGAGGCCATCAGCTCCCGCATCGACCCTAATCAATGGTTGTGTGGATATTTCGACTGGTCAAAGGGCGCAGCGACCATTAATCCAACTGACGCAGCCGAATACGCCCGCGACGTTGCCGGTGCAGCACTTGCCGGACAAATACTAAAATTAAACGGTGGCCTTAAACATATTCATCTAATAGGTCACTCCAGCGGCTGCTGGACAGTCAGCGAAGCGGCAAAAATACTCGCCCGGCAAACAAAAGCGGATATTCACCTTACTTTTTTCGACGCTTATGTCCCGAAGTCTTTTTCCGCTGATGCATTGGCCGATATAAATGTTCCCGCCGACGTCAATTTCTGGACCGACCATTATTACACCCGTGATTTCACCGCAGAGCTTACTGCACAGGACCTGGTACACGCACACAATGTCGACGTGACGGACATCGACCAGCTTATAAAGGACCATAACTTCCCGTGGAAATGGTATTACGCGACTATCACCGGTTCATTCCCCAAACACAGCTTTATGAACGACAAGAAGCTTGTCACTGACGCCAACAGCATCGCTTATGGTTTTGCCCGCTCATACGAAGCAGACCCGAACGCCTGGCCGCAGAGCCTCAGATTGGAAACCGGCAATCCGGCCGTAAAGTTAAAACAAAAAACCGAAAAGCTGCCATAGTAGATGAAGCCTCCCCTGTAATTCCGGCACGGTTTAGGATATAATTCTTTATTACAGACCCAGACGACTAAGATGGAAACCAAAACCAAAAAACTCGACCACGCATTTGCCTGGCTCAACGCCACGCAATTTCTCGGCGCTCTCAATGACAATATCTTCAAGCTGCTCGTTATCCTGTTCCTTATTGGCGTTCAGGGCTCAGCGGGTGCTGCCAATATCACTGCTGTGGCTAATGCTGTGTTCGTAATTCCGTTTCTATTGTTCCTTGCATTTGCCGGAAGACTGGCCGACCGTCACAGCAAACGCGACATCATAGTATACTGCAAAGCTGCCGAGCTTCTGATAATGGTCCTGGCTGTAGGGGCTTTCTGGACTGGCTCGCCCCTGCTGCTCTATGTCGTTTTCTTTTGCATGGCCGCTCAGAGCACGTTCTTCTCGCCGTGCAAATACGGCATCATCCGCGAGCTGGTCGCCGATGAAAAAGTGTCAAAAGCCAACGGCTGGATTGAGGCCGCGACCTTCGTCGCCATTATCATAGGTACAGCTTGTGCACCTATTTCCCCGCGAGTGTCGTCTGGTAATTACGTCTTTGCGTCCTTGATTTGTGTCTTCATTGCTGCCGTCGGTCTTGCTGCCTCCGCGAGAATCACGAAAACCGCACCTGCCGGCGGGACCAACAAGGCATCAGTCCTTTTCTTTCGCGATATCTGGCGAACCATCTGGAGCATCCAGCGAAAGAAACCTCTGCTTTGGGCCGTGATTGGCTCCGCCTATTTCTGGTTCATCGGCGCCGTCATCTATCTGGCCGTCATTCCATACGGGATTGAATATCTGAATCTGACCAAGGAGTATAGTGTATACCTATATATACTTGCGGCCTTCGGTGTAGCACTTGGAGCACTTCTTGCCGGCCGGCTTACAGGCCCCGGCCCTATTCCCTTTGGAGCTGTCGGCCTGGGCGCCTCTTGCCTGGCTCTGGGTTTGATAGGTCCTTCACTGCGATTGTCCTGTATGCTGATATTTCTGATAGGTTTTTCAGCAGGCCTTTACATCGTACCCGTTAATACGCTGATTCAGTTAAAAAGCCCGAAGTACCGACGCAGCGAAATCATCGCAGCTTCAGCTTTTCTCGGCTGGCTCGCAATACTCGGCTCATCCGCCGTTATCTGGATTTGCACCAACGTACTCAGGCTCACCACCCCGGAGCTTTTTGTGCTTGTCGGCGACTTTGCCCTTATCGTCGCGGTTCTAATCACTACCTATTTGATTGAGTTCGTGCCGAGGCTGATAAGCGCCGTCCTTGTCAGGTTCATTTACAGAACGAAGGTCGTCGGCGCCGGGAATATCCCTGCCGACGGCGGTGCGCTTTTGATATGCAACCACGTCTCATACGCCGACGCACCGCTGCTCGATGCAGCCTGTCCCCGTCCGGTCCGCTTTGTTATGGACCGCGACTTCTATGATATCCCTTGGCTCAAACCCATCTGCAAACTCGGCAGAACCATACCCATCCTGGCTAAAGACCCACCAAAAAAAATAGCAGCCTCAATCAGACAGACCCGCAACGCCATAAAGGCCGGTGACGTCGTCTGTATATTTGCCGAAGGCTATATGACCCGAAACGGCAACATGCTCAGCTTCAAGGCCGGCTTCGAAAGAATTGTAAGGGGCACTCGCGCCCCGATAATACCGGCCTATATAGGCGGCATGTGGGGCAGTGTCCTCAGCTATTATCACGGCAGACCTTTTTCAACTTTAGCCAAAAAATTCGCTAATCCCGTTTCAGTTCATTTTGGCGCAGCTCTGCCGGACAGCACTTCTGCCGAACAGGTCAAACTTCAGATTCAGCAGCTTTCCTGCGATTACTTCAACACGCTCAAATCACCGAAACGTTCACTGGCATACCGCTTCATAAGAACAGCCAGAAGAAACTCCCACCGACGCTGCATCTCAGATACGACCGGCAAAAAGCTCAACTACAGCCGGACCCTTACAGCGGCGCTGGCCTTGGCCGATAAGATAAAGGCCCTCGCGGCAAACAGTGACAGGATTGGTATATTGCTTCCGCCTTCCGTAGGTGCTGCTCTTGCCAATGTCGCCGTTACACTGCTCGGCAAAGTGCCGGTCAATCTCAATTATACATTGTCACTGCAGGCGGTTAACTCCGCTATTACAGAGTGTGATGTCAACTGTGTCATTTCCTCAAGAGTATTTCTCGAAAGATTTCCTGAGCTAAAAACTACTCCAAACCTCGTTTTCCTCGAAGACATCCACGAAACAATTGACTCCGGTGACAAATTCAAAGCCGTGCTCAAATCCAGGTTCTGCCCGGCCCGCTTCCTTGCCGCAATTAAACATCATAGCTGCGACGATGTAGCCGCTGTAATCTTCTCATCCGGCAGCGGCGGCAGACCCAAAGGCGTCATGCTCAGCCATCATAACATCATATCGAACATCGACGGTATGTGCTCGATATTCAAACTTAAGTCCAATGACAACCTCTGTGCGGTACTTCCATTCTTCCATTCGTTCGGCTTTACCTGCTCACTTTGGCTGCCAATCATAAACGGCGTATCCGCCGCATTTGTACCTAACCCCCTTGACGCCAAAACAGTTGGCCGGACAGCCCGACTGAGCCGTTCGACCGTCCTTTTCGCCGCACCGACCTTTATCAACAGTTACCTCAAACGCGTCGACGCCCCTGATTTTTCAAACCTTCGGCTCGTTATGGCAGGCGCTGAAGAGCTCAAAACAAATATCGCAGACGCCTTCGAAAAAAAATTCGGAATCAGGCCGCGTGAAGGTTACGGCGCAACTGAACTGTCCCCCGTCGTCGCGTTCAACGTTGCTGATATAGAGATTGACGGGCTTCTTCAGACCGGCACAAAGGACGGCACGATTGGCCATCCCATCCCCGGAATCGCCGTCAAAGTCGTTGACCCCGAAACCAGGGACACACTTGCCGGCGGTCGGGAGGGTCTGCTGATGATAAAAGGCCCGACTGTAATGCTCGGCTATCTGAACAACAAAGAAAAGACCGGCGAAGTGATAGAGGACGGCTGGTACTGTACCGGTGACATTGCGCGTATCGATTCCGATGGATTCATAAAGATTACCGGCCGACTATCACGCTTCAGCAAAATAGGCGGCGAGATGGTCCCCCACGTTGTGATTGAAGACCTCTGCCACAGGCTTTTTGACGCTGAAGGAAGATCAGTTGCCGTAACTTCGGTACCTGATTCTAAAAAGGGCGAAGAGCTTGTTGTTCTGTACTTGGCTGGCTCCTGCCAGGCCGATGAACTTCATAAGATAATCTCGCAAAGTGACCTGCCCAATCTTTATAAGCCCAAACGCGAAAACTACTTCGCCATAGACAGGATACCGACTCTTGGCTCAGGCAAACTTGACCTGCTGCAAATAAAGAAAATCGCTGAGACTTTCAAAAATCAGGATTGAAATTTAAGTTGTCTCCGTGTACTCTTTGACCTCTGTGATTCAATAAAACTCAAGCAATGATTCTTTAACGAAAGGAAAACCGGACATGTTTGCAACGATTATTGACGTAACTGCAAGAGAAATCCTCGATTCGCGCGGCAACCCCACCGTCGAGGTTGATGTACTGCTTGATGACGGCTCATTCGGCAGGGCCGCCGTCCCCTCCGGTGCCAGCACCGGCGCCCACGAAGCCGTGGAGCTGCGCGATACCAAGGCCAAGCGATATATGGGCAAAGGTGTCCTGACTGCGGTAAAAAATGTGAATGAAAAAATCGCGCCTGAAGTCCTCGGCCTCGACGCCACCGCGCAGGAAGACGTCGACAAGCTCCTGATTGACCTGGACGGCACCGCCAACAAGGGCAAGCTCGGCGCCAACGCAATACTCGGTATCTCGCTCGCCGTTGCCAAAGCCGCAGCCGATTCAGCGGGACTTCCGCTGTATCGATACCTTGGCGGTTGCAACGCAAACATCCTGCCTGTACCCATGATGAACATCCTCAACGGCGGCAGGCATGCCGACAACAACGTTGACTTCCAGGAATTCATGATTATGCCAATCGGCGCCGCCGATTTCCCAACGGCCCTTCGTATGGGCGCTGAGACTTTTCATACTCTGAAGAAGATTCTCGCGGACAAAGGTTATTCGACTTCCGTAGGTGACGAAGGCGGATTCGCACCGAGCCTCAAAACCAACGAAGAAGCCCTTGAGGTGGTTACCGCCGCAATAAAAAAGGCGGGCTACAAACCCGGCAAGGATATCTCCATCGCCCTCGACCCCGCCGCGTCCGAAATGTTTGACGCCAAAACCAAATCTTACAAGTTCTTTAAGTCCGCCCCGAAGAAAAAACTTTCTTCCGACGCCATGATTAAGCACTGGGCCGACTGGGTCAAAAGGTATCCGATTATTTCAATCGAAGACGGCCTTGCCGAAGATGACTGGACCGGCTGGGCTAAACTGACAAAGCAGCTCGGCGACAAGTGCCAGCTCGTCGGCGACGACCTGTTCGTCACCAACACCGAACGCCTGGCAAAGGGTATCGAGCAAGGCAGTGCCAACAGTATTCTGATTAAGCTCAACCAGATAGGAACACTGACCGAGACCTTCGAGGCCATCAATATGGCCAAACGTGCAGGCTGGACAGCCGTTATCAGCCACCGCTCCGGCGAAACCGAGGACAGCACCATCGCCGATTTGGCCGTGGCCTCCGGCGTCGGCCAGATTAAGACCGGCTCACTCTGCAGGACCGACCGAATCTGCAAATATAACCAACTTCTGCGAATCAACGAAGACCTCGGCCCTGCGGCGACCTACGCCGGATTTATGTTCAAGTAACAACCGCAAAAAAGTACTGCGATACGGCAGGTACAGCGTTTATAATGCTTTCCCTAACGCTGTATCTGCCGTATTTTTTTGAGTGGTTCGTATGCGAAAATTTACCAGACTTTTGCTGTTTATAATTCTTTTTAGCATAGGCGCCGCTGCTCTCGCTATTGCTACTCTCTATCCTGACCTGCTGCGATACTACAGGTACAACCAGCTTTTACAGTCCGCCCGCGAATCAGTCGCACAGCTCGAATCCCTCAACGCCAAATACGACGCCTTGCTGAAGAATATAGAAAGCGACCCCAACATCCTGTCTCGCGCAGCCCCTGCCGTCATCGGCGCAGAACCCGTCGATGCCAACGCCGTTTATCCCCGAGCCACCGCCGAAGAGCTTGCAGCCGCTGCAGAAGCACTGGGAAAAAAACAGACTAACGCTTCAATTGAACAACCCCTCCCTGAATACCTGCAGCGCCTCGGACGACCGCAATACCGAATCGTCATGTTCATTTGTGGCTGCGGTTTGGTTTTCGTCGCCTTTATCTGTTTCGGCCCGGCGCCCGGCGCACAGTCTGAAAACTCCGGGACCAGCCGATTTTAGGAGATTAAGTCCGCTTTTAGCGCTGAACTTGCGCGGTTTCTTCTTACGACACTGCACGGACTCGACCTGCTTTGCCGCGGCGTATCCCAAACCGAACCTCGCCTCAGCTAAAAACCCGATTTAACTGCCCTCAACATTACTGGAGCCATTCGCCGACGAGGATTTGCATGTCGTAGAGGTTTACATTGCCGTCACCGGTAAGCTCGGCGCCGCCGCAAGAACCGCAATCTTTTACCATCCAAAACTCGGCCATTTTGGCAAAGTCATAAAAATCAACCTTGCCGTCAGTATAAATGTCGGACATTACTAAATCAGTCAATGTGCCGCCGTTTTTCGTAATTACGGCGTTAGGGTCGATACCGCCCCAGCCATAATAAAGATTCAGGCCGTTCAAATCGAGCTCCGAATACGGCCCGACATATAAGTACTTAACATACACAGCCTCCGGCTCGTTAGAGTCAGGCTGATTATCAAACTCATCGACGAGTCTTAATCTGCCGACATCGCTGCCGCCGATTACAAGCCCGCCGAGGGCGAAATTATTATTATAACCGGCCAAGTCATTTGCATGGTCCAGGCACGCTACTTCAAATTCGTTAACTTCATCCGCCCCGCCCTCGAAAGTCAAGATAAACCGATCCAAGCCGGTAAGCTGACAGGGGTCCGTGCTTTGGTTGCGTACATCTGCGCCAATCATGTGGATATCGCAGTTGGACTCGGCCGTAACAACACTGTTCGGCCCGAAGGTCAGCAACTGCCTGACAACGATGTTCGGTTCGCCGCATTGGCCCGGCTGTTCGCAAAGGACCTCAAAACTTCCTTCACCGGCTACACCGATATTTAACTCATCGGTTTCGAGGTTTCCATTATACATTTTGTATCGGCCCTTCGAGCCTTCCAACAGGCCGAGGTCGAGGCTGCCGCCGACCTTGTTCGTACCGTTGTGCTGTGTAAATACGCCGTGACCCTGGTAGCCGATAGCCTCACACTTGATTGCAAAACCGGCGACGACATTGCTCGTCACCGCCCAGCAAATATACTCTCCCCGCGATTGCGGTCCGTAACCTACGTACAAATCATGTTCAATCTCCACGTCACCGACGTTGTGGTCGAATACCGCGTTGCCGTCAAAAGCTACATAGATACTTCCGGCGTTGACCATGCCGCCTTCATCAAGCTCATAGCGGTTTTGACCGGCCTGGTCGTAACCTATAATCATATCTCCTGAGATTTCTACTTCCCCTCCTTCCTGCCGGAACCGGGCATTAGCCTCCCCTCCTGTGTCAACAACCATAGCGGTCGCTGCAAGGGAAGTTTCATCGTTCGGTTCTCCGTGCATCCACGAATTCGAGTCGTTAATTGCAACGACTCCGCCAGCGAGGTTGACCTGCCCGCCGGACGACAGCTCAAGCCCGCCAAGCAGGTTAAGATAACCATCCGATTCGAGCGAACCGCTGCAGATTACACGGTCGTCTATCCGTCCTGAGAACATATAATTCTGGTAGTAATACACATTTAACGGATAACCGGCCGTATGCTCCCTGCCCTGGTTGTTATAGTAATCAAAGTCGTCGCCGTCGAATCCGGGCGGCACAATAGTCAGCGCGTTAGAGTTATTTATATCTATCGATGCGTATTGTGGATTTATAATCTGGCCGCCGGACAAATTCACCAGCGCCGGCCCGGTTACGTCAAGTGAGTCGCTGGAAGAGCCGAACGCCATTTCTCCCTGAAGGTTAAGCCCGCCGTTCGTTATCGTAAGCGAGCCGTCACCATACGTATATAAACCGTTCTGGTCAATCTCAAGATAGTTGATATATAAGTCTCCGTAATTCTGGCTGAAATACCCGTTGCCCGCCAATGAGCCGACACGAAGAGCATTAAGAGAGTCCGTCGCGCTGCTTTGTGCCGTTGCACCGTTCGTAACCTCAAGTATGGCATCGTCAAGGCCGTTAACCTCAGCATACGGATGTGCCAACAAACTGCCGTTCCTCAAATCGGCAAGATTAAAATCGAATCCAATTGCAAGCGTCGAATCCGCCATAAGAGTCAATTCAGGCACATTCACTTCGCCGTCAAACCACTCGAATCTGCCGAACGTACCCACCTCGATGGCATCGTTCACATCCAGTACGATTCCCACGTCGTTATTATCTAACGTATACTGGCCGCTCTTTTTGTATTCATCGCCGCCGATGTGCATCGTCCCGTTGATTGTCGTCCTGCCGCCGTAATCCCCAAAAACAGCAGGCCCTTCGTTGCCTATATATGCACACAGTGGATTTTGCACACGGAGTTGACCGCCGGTCTTGGTGTATCTTGCAATTCGGAAATTCGCAGCCGGGTCCGGCGGCGCCCAGGGCCACCAGCCCCAATTCAGACCCCACTTGAAACCGACAAACCTGCCCAGAAATAGTTTACCCGTCTGGTTTATGCCGCCGTTTTGCAGAAAGTGACCGTTCTGGGCAATAGCCTCAATCTGAGCATCTACTGCTCCGCTGTCGAGTTGATACAATCCGTTGCTTGACAGGTGCAGACCCACTTCCAGAGCTCGTGCACAATTGTTTGCACCGCCTGTCTGAACCATCGTTCCGGCGCTTCCCCAGCCGATAAACTCATCGCGGCTAACGTTAAGCTGCCCCGCCGGTCCCAGACGATATTCTCCGGTTGATGTGGCATTAACGCCTAAAAGCAAATCATTATCAACCGTTAACTGGCCGTCGGTCTGGAGGTATCGGCCGTTTGAATAACGCTCCCAGCCGATTAACAAATGATTGTGGACCCTATGCTGGCCGTCGTTATGCTCAAATGTCCCCCGGTAATCATGCCAATTTTTGCCGCTAAAGCCGATGTATTCACAGCCGGGAGCATCGTCATAATAAAAACCCCAGGGCGCGACATAAGTCTCACAGGGGTCGCCCACTGTCAAATGACTGCCCGCACCGTTCATCTGGTACACCGTATTGACATCCGGCCCGTACCAACGCCTGCCAATAAACAACATGCTGCGGACATTATGCGCGCCGCCGTTTTGCGTAAATGCCGTATCGTCACACAGCCATTCCTCATTGCAGTCAAACTGCCCGTTGTTAAGATTATAAATAGGCGAGTCAATGCAGTAGAGCCTATGTGTAGTATGATTACCGCCGTTCTGGATGAACTGAGCATCCTGGTTGATGTATTCGCAGGAATTTACCCTCAGATTGCCGCCGTTGAGCTCGTATCGACTCGTTCCGCCATAATTGTACAGAAAAAGATAAGGAGTTAGATTACTACCGTCGTCCTGGATGAATGCTCCGTTGCCAGTCCAACCAATATACTCAATAGAGGCATTCAAGTCCCCACCGCTGAGAAAGTATTGTCCATCGTCATGATAACCGACGTACAAATTAACGACCATATTGGTCCCGCCTTGCTGGTCGAAAATACCTTGTCCGTGATCTCCCACATACTCATTAATTACTCTGCTGGTGTCATTGCCGGTAATATTGCCATTCAGGAGATTATATTCGCCATAACCATCTGTCGCATCGCCGAGATAAATATTACCAACACTGACCGTGCCATTATCCTGATTGAACATTCCCCATCCATAGTAACCGACCCGTAGTATGCTCGCATCAAAGAGACAGCCGGGATTATTGAGATTGTAAAAGCCAAAACCGTTGTCGTACAAACCAAGATATGTATAGGTGGCATCGACCGTACCGGAATTATGCTCAAATGTACCTGTGCCGCTGGTGCCGACTCTCAGATAGCCGGTGTCCAGGATATTAGTGCTGTTTTTTGTATATGTTCCGCCGCCTGAAGTTTCTGAGCCCAAATCAAGTAACCTCAGAACGGTAATTTGAGGGTCGGCTTGCGTATAAGCTACACCAGTATTGTTAATACCTATTCTCATATCGCGAGCGTTGATATTACCACCCACGGTTAAAATGCCGCCGTCATAGTCGATGTAACCTTCGTCGCCGGGTTCGTCATTAATATCCCCGATGACATCGAGTGTCCCGCCCAGCATTCTTAACGTCCCTTCCAAACTGTTGCCGAGATAAAGGTCATTACAGGACTCGAAAAGCTGATTCACTTCGACGATGCCGCCGTTGTCTATAATAGCATCGATATCGCCGTTAGGCTCGCCGTTGTCCCAGCAGGTAAAATTACTCCAGTTATTAACGTCGCAAATCCAGGCCGTATCGTCCTGAGCAAAGACCATACCACTAAAAACAACTGTAAAAATAAGAATGATTGATGAGACTGTAATTTTACGTGCGGAATGCATTTCAACACCTCCTTCGATTTATGAGTGACTATTGGGCTTCCTTCACGCTTGACCTGTATTATTGTATGATTGCTCCACAATGACAAGTTTTTTTTATTCTTTTTCAATGCAGCCATACTCGAAATATACGCTCCGTAATATAATGTTTAAGTAGATGTCACGACCCGAAAAGTGGATTTAGCCAATGACAAAAAGACGCGGTATTTTTCAGCTACAGGTTCTATGCCCTTTACAAGACACAGCTTGCGCTGTAACATGTTCACCGTCGCCAGCGTAGCTCAATGGCAGAGCTCTGGTTTTGTAAACCAGTGGTTGTCGGTTCGAATCCGACCGCTGGCTTGTTTTATGCGAATTGTGACCGTCAGGAAGGACTTCGGGCATTTATTGATTCGGTGAAGAGAAAGACACAGCAGCAGGAGAAAACAGGCCCACAATATGATACCCCTGGCTTTGATATTATCCGCATTTTTTGCGATGAATATGGGTGGCAGCGGCATGTCTCCCGCCTTCGCCGCCCCCTATGGCGCAGGAGTTATTGATAGAAAAAGAGCCGCCTTTTTATTCGGTTTATTCGTTCTATTAGGAGCGTTTATAGCGGGCGGCAGGGTCGTAAATACCATTAGTAGAGGCATTGTTCCTCAGGATTTCATCAACACAAAAGTGACTCTTGTTGTTCTGCTCTCGGCGGCACTCAGTCTTTTGATAGCCAATATTTTGAGAGTAGCTGTTTCCACTTCCTCGGTAACAGTGTTTTCATTAATTAGCGTTGGCTTGTATTTTCGGCAGCTATACATCGCCACGCTGATAAGAATATTTTGCTTCTGGCTTATTCTGCCAGTTTTGGCTTACGCCCTTGCACATTTGCTGGGCAAACTTATTCTTCCTTTAGAGGGGAAACCCTGGCTAAACAAACACGAACGTTATTTGAAGCTATTTGTCGTTGCAGCAGGCTGCTACGTCGCCTTTTCTATAGGGTCCAACAATGTAGCCAACGCTGTTGGTCCCCTGGTTGGGTCGGGGGTAGTCGGCAAAGACCTGGGATTCCTCCTAATCGCCCCGTTTTTCGGTTTTGGAGGGCTTGTTTTTAGAAAAGTTCTGGATACCGTCGGCAAGGAAATAACTCCCCTTGGGATATTGGCAGCAGCAATCAACGGAACAGTAATTGGCACCTTGCTTCTGTTATCTTCGGCTTTTGGTATGCCTGAACCAATGGTTATGCTCGATGCAAGTTCAATTATGGGAATAGGTAGCGCCGATAGCGGACACAAGTTTATAATGACACGCCAGGTGGTAAGAAAAATTCTCTCACTTTGGATTATTAGCCCATTAATCTCTTCAGCCGCAACCTATCTGCTTCTCACGCTGATATGACATACATTGTGTAGTTCTTGAGCCGCCGAAACGGCGCCACTAAAGCCCCTCCAAAAGCCTTGCCAATTGGTCGGCCTGCGGCTATACTTACACCCCTTAATTTCAGGTGATTCGGGAAAGGACCTGGGTATGTCAGACAAAAATTCTGACCTTAAAAAGATAGAGCAACTGCTCGAAATAATGAAAAAAAACGACCTCGTCGAGCTTGAGGTCAAATCGGGCGACGACAAAATCGTCCTTAAACGCGCGCAGCCGCAATCGTCCCAGGTCACCGCGGTGCCGATGATGACACCGGCTGTATCAGCCGGTGCACCCGTCCCGACCGCGCCGGCCGGCGGCGCAGTCCCGATAGAAAGCATCGGGACGAAACCGTCTGACCTTATAGAAATCAAAGCGCCCATGGTCGGAACGTTCTATGAAACGCCCAACCCCGACGCTGAACCTTATGTCGAGGTCGGCTCCAAGGTCACACCATCAACTGTCGTCTGCATCATCGAGGCGATGAAAGTAATGAATGAAATCAAGGCCGAGACCGAAGGCACTATCGCCGAGGTATGTATCCAGAGCGGACAGGCTGTTGAATACGGGACGGTGCTGTTTAGAGTCAAACCCGATTAAAGCACGTAGAGACCCGAAGGCAGGACCCTATGTTCTCAAGAATACTCATAGCTAACCGCGGTGAAATTGCCCTGCGTATCATTCGCGCCTGCCACGAGCTGGGCATTGCCGCCGTCGCCATATATTCCGAAGCCGACGCCAACAGCCCGTATCTCGAACTTGCCGACGAGGCTATCTGCATCGGCCCGGCCGCCCCTGCCAAAAGCTATCTCAATATCCCTGCTATTATCAGCGCCGCTGAAGTCGCCGACGTCGATGCGATACATCCGGGCTACGGCTTTTTGGCAGAGAACATCGAGTTCGCACAAATCTGCCACGACTGCGGAATCAAATTCATCGGCCCGTCCGTCGAGGCCATGCAGGCCCTCGGTGACAAGGTCGAAGCGCGCAGGCTGGCCCAAAAGGCCGACGTTCCGGTCGTACCCGGTTCCGAAGGAGCTATAAGTGACGAGGCCGAGGCCCTCAAAATCGCCGGCAAACTCGGCTATCCCGTTATAATAAAAGCCGCGGCGGGCGGCGGCGGCAGAGGCATGCGCGCCGTGCACAACGATATCAGCTTTCGGCAGGCATTTGCCGCGGCACGGGCTGAAGCCGAAATCGCTTTCGGTAATCCGAGCGTCTATCTCGAAAAACTTATCGTCGAGCCGCGACATGTCGAGGTGCAGGTCCTCGCAGACGAGCACGGCAACGCCCTGCACTTTTACGAAAGGGACTGCTCCATCCAGCGGCGACACCAGAAAATGATTGAAGAATCTCCCTGTCCTATCCTCGACGAACGTGACCGAAACGAACTGTGCGAAGCCGCCCTTCGAATCATCAAAAAAGCAAACTATACCAACGCCGCCACGGTCGAGTTCCTGTTCGACAAGGACAAAAACTTTTACTTCATCGAGGCCAATACCCGCATTCAGGTCGAGCATCCCGTTACCGAAATGGTCACCGGCCATGACTTAATTAAATGGCAGCTCCGTATCGCATCAGGCGAAAAACTCGAGCTCAGCCAGCGTGATATCATACATACCGGCTGTGCCATCGAATGCCGAATCAACGCCGAGGACCCAAAAAACAATTTCTCCCCCTGCCCCGGCACCATTACCAGATACATCCCGCCGGGAGGACCCGCCGTGCGCATCGATACCCACGTTTATCAGGGTTATACCGTTTCGCCGAACTACGATTCGATGATATGCAAGCTCATCGTCCACCGCCCAACCCGCGCCGAAGCCATCGAAACCACAAAACGCGCCCTCCGCGAATTCATAATCGAACCCCTAAAGACAACCATCCCGGCCTGCCTAGACATACTCTCACACAACCTCTTCGTAAAGGGAACCGTCGATACCGGTTTTATAGAACGCAACTTCTGACCGGCAGACAGAAATGTCACTGCATGCGAATCTTCACGCTCCTTGCGTGCGCATCCAGCCCCTCAGCCTCAGCCAGCCGAATGATGTCCTCCGCGCTTTTCGCTAATTTGCCCTCGTCGTATTCGATAATGCTGATTGATTTGATGAAATCATTGCTGGTTAGCGCACTGGCAAACTTGGCGGTTCGACCAGTCGGCAGAGTATGACTCGGCCCCGCCCAATAATCGCCCACCGCGACCGGCGTATAATCGCCAATGAAAATCGCCCCGGCGTTTTTTATTTTTGCAGCTATCTCTTTGCTTTGACCACCGCACTGAATCTGCAGATGCTCTGGTGCGAAATTATTTGTGGCATCGATAATTTCGTTCATGTTGCTAAAAACAGCGATTCCGCCGAATTTCTTCAGACATTCTTTTGATTCATTCGCCCGTTTCAGTTGCTCTAACTGCTCTTTGAGTTTATCAAGAACATTACTGGCGAGGTTTTCCGAAACTGTAAACAAAACCGCGCTTCCCGGAGCGTGTTCTGCCTGACTGAGCATATCTGCTGCTACCCAATCAGGATTAGCATCATCGTTGGCGATTATGAGAACCTCGCTTGGCCCTGCTATCGAATCAATACCAACTGTCCCAAATACCAATTGCTTTGCTGTTTGTACCCATTGGTTACCAGGCCCAACGATTTTATCTACGACTTTAATTGTTTTATTTTCAAATGTAAGTGCAGCTATGGCTTGTACGCCGCCAATTCGATAGACTTCATCAATTCCCAGTTCATAACAAACCGCCAAAGTTACAGGATGAATACTGCCTTTATATCTCGGTGGTGAAACAACAACAATCTCCTTAACTCCTGCTACCTGTGCAGGTACTGCACACATTATCACAGTCGATGGCAAAGGCGCTGAAGCGCCCGGGACACATATCCCCACACGTCTTATCGGTGTGTACCGAACACCAGTTGTGCCAAAGTCCTTGTTGTTTCCGATAAATATTTTCTCCTGGTACTTGCGAACATTTTTAATCGCCTGTCGAACCGACGCGATAAGATTTTCATCGACTTCCTTATGAGCTTTTTCCAAATCTTTGTTTGGAACTCGAAACTGTTCAGGTGTTAGCTCAACCCCATCAAATCTTTTTGTGTATTTTGCTACAACCTCGCCAACTTTGTCTTCATTTGCCATTACAAAATCATCAAGAATCTCTTCGACTTTTTGTCTGTTTTCAGAGCCAGGTCCAAAATGTGATGACCCAAGCTTTGAAATAAGAAATTCTTGCAGCTTGCCTTCGAAGTTTGGCTGTTTATATGTAATCAGAATTTCATCAATTCCTTTTGACATTATTTTGACTCTGTGTGCTCTGCCTGCCCTGCGTAGCTTCATGCAAAGCAGGGTGGTTAAAATTACATCTTGTTAATCTTGTTATCCTGTCTAAACAGTACTATTCGCCGAAGTTGCCGTATCCATAAGCACGTTTCGCCGTCTGCAGCAGCAGATAATATCTGCCCTGGTACCTGGTCACTACACCCGACACCTTAAAACGAGCGCGTCCCGTTGCTTTGTCCTGTCTGTACTGTGCCCTCGCCAGAACCTGGCACGGCAGGAGCTCCAGCGACACCTTCGATGTATTCCTGCCGACGGCGTCAAACTCGAAGACCCATCCGCCTTCCGGCTTTTCTTTTATAAATCCCGTCCTGTCAGCCAGAATCGAATCCTGCTTCAGCTCAAACCCCTGCTTGAGCTCCCGAGGCCGGATGATTCGCCTTGTCTTAAGCTTGTCGATTATCTCCTGCGGAATCATCACAGCATCGTTCGGCTCATTTATTCTGACCTCAATCACCGGCTCATTTGGCTCGTCGGGTTTTTCCACCACTGCCGCATCAGCCTCGGCCAGCGGCAAAAAGTAATCACAGAAAAGGTAATTCTCGCCGCCGTACAGCGTAACCATCGCATTATAAAGTCTGTAGCTTCTGCCCGGATTGTCTTTCATATCCGCTACTATTTTCTCCAGGCCTGCCGAAGGCAGCATTTCGATTTTCGAGCCCGTCGCGATTACACTCTTGCCGTCGCTTATCTCCCGTTCCAGCTCGAAGAACCACTTATCTTCGCGGGCAACCGCCCTGCCGTCAACACCCATCAACACAAACCCGTCTCGCAACAACGGCTTTCTCTGCTCCTGTTCCGCAAGAGCGCCGGCCGCAATCAGCAAAATCAGTAATGTAACGCGCTTAATCATATCAAACTCCCACAAGCACCCGGCTTTCAGGATAACCGAGCTTCCAGCAATTTAACGGCCTCTTCGGGCCCATCGACCCGTTCAATATATCGTGCACTGTCCGCATCATCACGGCTGACCGTATTTATAAGCTCTTTCCAGAAATCGCCTATGATTATAACCGGTTTGTCTTGCGGTAAAAACCCCTTATTTCCCAGCTCCCACACCTTTGCTAATTCCAGCAATGTTCCCGTTCCTCCCGGCAGAACCAAAAAACCCTCTCCCAGCTCAATCAGCTTATCCAGCCTTTCATCAAGCGAGTCTGTTACAATCTCTCTGCTGATAAATTCGTTTGCCTTGCCGCTGAACGCCGAGCAGGTTACACCGATTACCTCGCCGCCGGCTTGGCGTGCTCCCTTGGCCGCCGCCAGCATCGTCCCGCCGTATCCGCCATTGGCAACGGCAAAACCGCCTTCGGCCAGGAGTCTGCCTGTCCTCTCCGCTATCGCGAAGACCTCGTCGCCGCTACAGGCGCGTCCGGTCCCAAATATTGTTATGACTTTATTTGCCACTTGCTTTTTTGCGCGTGTAATTCAGCAGGCCTGCCGAAAGCAGAATCTGCCTGTCACGTACAGACAGATTCAGCCTGCCGGTAAATTCGAAGCTGCGACTACGATTGGCAATTGTCACTTCGTCAGAGCTCTTAATTGATTCGAGCAGGTTTTCAATTACCAGCTCATCGCCGCTGCTTATCCTGTCGTAGTCGGCTGGCTCGGCAAACTCAATGGGCACAATGCAGAAATTGACGAGGTTGGCCTTGTGAATCCGCTCAATCGATTTGGCAATCACCGCCCGCACACCGAGATACATCGGGCAAAGGGCCGCGTGCTCCCTGCTCGAGCCCTGGCCGTAGCTGGCGCCGGCGACTATAACACCGGTGATACCCGTTTTCTTAAGCTCTAGCGCCCTTTCTGCAAAAGTTGCCGAATCCGGCTCGTTGAAGCAGTTGAACACCACCTTCGCATACTCCGGCACGTTCGACCGCAGCTTCAGAAAGGCTCCCGCCGGCATGATATGGTCGGTCGTAATCTTATCACCGACCTTAATCAGCACCTGAACGGAAAGTTTATCCGGCAACGGCTTCGGCGATTCAGGCACGACAATAGTTGGACCCCGCAACACTTCTACCTTCGCTGCCTCGTCCGGGGGTAATGGTTTTTCTATCATACTGTCGTCAATAACAAAATGCTCCGGCAGCTCAACCTTCGGATAATTTATACCAAGCAGTTCCGGCAATTTCCGCGGGTCGGTAATCTGTCCGGTCAATGCCGCCGCTGCCGCCGCCTCAGGACTGACTAAATACGCCAAGTCGTTTTTCGTTCCCGTCCGTCCGGCAAAATTGCGATTGAACGTCCGCAGCGTCACCACATCATCGCCCGGCGCAAACCCCTGACCGATGCAGGGCCCGCACGCCGACTCCAGAATCCGCGCCCCTGCACTTATCATGTCCGCAAATGAACCGTTGCGAGCCAACATGTTCAGCACCTCCCTGCTGCCGGGTGCAATCGCAAGCTCCACCATACGATTAATCCGCCCGCCTCTCAGAATCCCGGCCACCGTCATCAAATCGGTAAAGCTTGAGTTCGTACAGCTTCCGATTACAACCTGACCGACAGGCGTGCCTGCAATCTGGGCAATCGTCCTGATATTATCCGGCGACGATGGACATGCCGCCAAAGGTGCGAGCTGCGACAGGTCTATCTCAATGACGCGGTCATACTTTGCATCTCTTTCTGCCGCCAAAGGCTTATAAACATCTTCTCTCTTCTGCGCCGCGAGAAACCTTCGAGTCTGTTCACCGCTCGGAAAGATGCTTGTCGTAACACCGAGCTCCGCTCCCATATTCGTCATCGTCGCCCTCTGCGGAACCGACAGACCTTCAATCCCTTCACCGAAGTATTCGACGACCCAGCCGACATTGCCTTTTGTTGTAAGAATACTGAGCAGTTTCAAAATAACATCCTTGGCAGCCACCCACTCAGGCAGCTCGCCGGTCAGCTTAACACCCAGTACCTTCGGACAGGTAAGATAGAAAGGCCCGCCTCCCATCGCCACCGCCACGTCGAGTCCGCCCGCGCCGATAGCAACACTTCCAATCCCGCCCGCCGTGGGTGTATGGCTGTCGCTGCCGAGAAGTGTTGCGCCAGGCCGCGCGAATCGCTCAAGATGCACCTGATGACATATCCCGTTGCCCGCCCGCGAGTGATATACGCCGCACTTAGCCGCTACCGTCTGCAGGTACAGGTGGTCGTTATGATTCTCCGGCCCGAACTGCGACATATTATGGTCAACGTAGTTGACTGACAGCTCCGTCCTGACCGGCCCGTCGCCCATACTCTCATATAATAGAAACGCCGTCGTACCCGTCGCGTCCTGCGTCAGCGTCTGGTCGATACGGATACCTATGGAACTGCCGGCGATAAGCTCGCCGTCAACCAAGTGCTCAGTCAGTATTTTGTAAACAAGTGTTCCGTTCATTTATATTTTCCGTAAACCCAAAACAAACAGTTTATCACAAATCCCGCCCTTACACAAACCCCCTCAACATAACAGTGAATTTAATCTACAGCAATGTTGAACAAAAAATGCTAAACGTCCCTTATTTCTACCCTGGTCCCTCACATCAATCAGCCGGTCCTCACAGTCGTAGGAATATTTGTATTAGCCGTCATTAGTTAAGTTTCCGTTCCCATCACCGCGTGGGTTCCCAAATATATTTTCCCTGTTTATCAATATACCCAAGCTTATCACTTACAGCCACTTTTGCAAAGCCTTCGGTAAAGGGGCTTGCAAGATAAAACTTCGGCTCAATCACAATGTCTCCCTTTTTGTCAATGTAGCCATCCAACCGTCCCACTGTGATTACAGCATAACCTTCTGAAAACGGCTCTGCGTCGTCAAACTTAAATGGAATGACCACGCTTCCAGTGTAGTCAATGTAGCCCCATTTCTTGTCCTTTTCAGCCGCTGCTAAGCCCTCGCTGAACTTTCTTATGTAAT
>CAYSTP010000010.1:4172-22446 GCA_964434085.1 uncultured Pirellulales bacterium | reverse complement strand
TTATCAGTACTGAAAATGCCGATTTTGGCAAAAACGCTGAAGAAATCTCGACCCCGAACGTCTGTAAGGTTAGAATGTTTCAACTCAATCTCAGCAAGGCGATAAATATGACTAAAATGCAGGTTACAGCAAGATGCGTCGTAGTTCTGCTCGGGATCTATTGTATTAATGTCACCCTGGGCTCAGTGAACGTGCTGCTGATGCTCCTGGCGGATACGATTAGCATAAAAACAGGGTCAATAATTCTTGCCTGCAGTTATTTTTTCTTCGGGTTAGTGGTTTATTTTGCCTTGTTCAGAGACCGAGGATTTTCATATCATCTTGCCGGGCCGCTGGAACCGGGCGAAACGCTCGTCGAAATGCCGGACTTCGTAAATGCTCTTCGTATAACTGTAGTTTTCACCGGTCTTATACTCATTCCGGGAGCACTGCAATACATTGTTTACCTTGCGAAGCTGCCGGCAATGTCGCGCGCTTTGCTTTTTGCCGCCTTCGGCTCCGAGCGATTCAGCCATCAACTGCCCCAAAGAATCCGGGATATAGCAACCGTGCTGACTTCCCTGGTCCGTCTCTGCCTGGTGACTTACCTTATCATTGGCGCACCTGCCTATGTCGGATGGCAGGTGCGAAAATCTTCTGCACGAAAAATAACTTCCGAAAATTCAAGCTCACGCTCAGGAGACCGAATATGAATTATACGAAAAATTTCACAAGAATTATCCTGGCCGCCATCGGGATTTTTTACATTATCAAAATCATCCCCAGCATAATCCAGGCTGCAGCAATCGCAATAGCTTACCACTCGCAGGAATCTTTTTGGTCCGTATTAATCGGGCTTTTGCTAATATCAATCGCTATATTTCTTCTCTGGTACTTCTTTTTTCATCTGCGGGACTGGCTGACTGAAAAAATCATCGGCCGCAGCACAACTGACGAAACTGCCGGGCAGGTGGCGTGGTTTCCGGCGGCCTTACGGCTGTCCTGCATTTTCGCGGGACTGTACTGCCTTGTCAGCGCCTTGTACCGATTGATAATTGCTTTGGAAGTATTCGGGAATCGCGCTTTAGGTTATAGAGAATCAGGATTCGCATCGCTCAGCTGGGCAAATTTGATTCAGCCTATTATCATACTCGCCCTCGGCGTTTATCTTCTGTTTGGAGCTCCGCATTTTGTGCGCTGGCAGGTGAAAAAGACATTAGAGCAGTGCAGAAAACTGGAAGATTCTGAGCCGAGCGGTTAAAACTTTTCGAACAAAGTTGTTATTGCTCGAATTCTTCGTCGTCGATGTGGGTGTAGCCTTTCTGGCCTTCGGTTATATACGCCGGTTCGCCGGATTCAGTCTTTCTTCCTTCGTCCTCGTCGAAATCGTCCTCGGCCTGAGCTTGTTCTTCACCGAACTGACGCTCCTTCATCATCTCCTCATACCGTTCGAGCGTCATCATGACCTCGCGGGCCTGGCTGCCTTTGTACTCGCCGAGAATACCCAGTGACGCCATCATCTCTATCATTCGTGAGGCCCGCGCGTAGCCGACGTTAAGGCGCCGCTGCAACAGAGAGACGCTTCCGCGTTTCGTTTCGAGGACGACACGAACTCCTTCGTCGAACAGCTCGTCCCTCGGCATATCGGCAGGGTCGATGCGGTTGAGCTGAGTGAGCTCCGGATGAAATTCCGGCTCGGCGATTTCCTTGAGATGCTTGACGATACGTTTGACTTCCGCTTCATCGACGAATGTCCCCTGTGCCCGGATAAGGTCGCTGGTGCCGGGTTTGAGAAATAACATATCACCCTCGCCGAGCAGCGTCTCCGCTCCGTTCTGGTCGAGGATAATACGGCTGTCCATCCTCGCCGCCACGCGGAAACCAATTCGTGTCGGCATATTCGATTTGATAAGGCCTGTAACGACGGTCGCCTGCGGCCGCTGGGTGGCGAGGACAATATGGATACCAACTGCACGGCTCTTCTGGGCAAGGCGGACGATGTACGCCTCGATTTCCTTCGGCGCCGTCATCATCAAATCAGCCAGCTCGTCGATGACGATAACGATATAGGGCAGCTTTTTGGGTATCTTTGCTTCCTCTTCGGGCGTGCCCGGGTCGAAACGCTCGATTATCTGCTCAGGGCTGAGGCTGTTGTAGCCGCGTATATTTTTGACGCGGGCCTCGGCAAACAGCGCGTATCGCTCGTCCATTTTCACCGTTGCCCATTCGAGAATCTGAACGGCCCGCTGCGTCTCGGTGACAATCGGACTCATCAGATGCGGTATGATATTAAAGGCCGTCATTTCGACCATCTTGGGGTCAATGAGTATTAACTTGACCTCGTCGGGCCGCCGGGTCAGCAAAATTCCCGTGATGATGCTGTTGATGCAGACGCTTTTGCCTGAGCCGGTCGTACCGGCGATAAGCAGGTGCGGCATCTCGGCAAGGTCGGAGACGAGCGCCTCGCCGGAAGAGTCCTTGCCGAGGAACAGAGGTATGGCCATATCCTGAATCTTGCCCGGAGCCATCTGCATCAGGTCCTTGATGCGAACTTTTTCCTTTTCGCTGTTAGGCACCTCGATACCGATGGTGTGCTTTCCGGGAAGCGGTGCTACCACTCGCACCGCGCCCGCGCAGAGCGCGCGGGCCATGTCATTAGCCAGTGCGGAAATCTGGCCGACCTTTACGCCCGCTGCCAGCTCCAGCTCAAACATCGTAATGACCGGCCCGGTCTCTGCCTCGACCACGCGGGCGTTTACGTTGAACTCGGCGAGCAGTTTTTCGAGGACACGGGCCTTGGACTCGATTACCTTACTCTGCACCGCGGCATAGCTGTACTCCGGCTCGTCCAGAAGCTCCAGAGGCGGCAGTGTGTAGTCCTCATAACTCGGAGGTATGTAAGGTTTGACACCGGCGGCCTTTTCAGCGGCGGGTTTTGCCTTTTGTTTCGACTGCTCGCGCTGCCGGCCGTCCAGCTCGACCTGTTCGGTCCGGCCGAAGCGTTTTTCGATATGACTGTCGGCAGCTACACTGAAAACTTCATAGGGCGTGGGCCTGGGTTTTTGTCTTGCGCTTAGTTTTTTCCAGATTTCACCAACTGCTTCACCATGCTGCTTCGCGGCTGCCCAGGCCGGACTGGCCAGACCGAATAATTTGGCCAGAAAAAAACCCATCGCGGACAAAATGGTGGATAAAAACGTATCAGCGAGCAGTACGAAGCCCACGGCCCAGGTTGCCGCTATGAGAATAAAAGTGCCCAAGGCGGCAAAGTGGGTATTCAGAAAAGACGCTGCGGCCACGCCGAGCACCCCGCCGGAGCCGATGGGAAACTCATATATATAATGTGGCCAGAGACAATAAAAGCTGGCTGACGCCGCCGCCGTAAGCAGCGCCAGACCCCCCGAACGCAGCACCAGCTGGTCAACTTCCCGGCCCATCAATCGCAACGCCAGCAGAGCTATCACACCTGTTAGCAGGACGTACACACCGGGTCCGACGTAATAAAGCAGATAATAAGCGAACAGCGCTCCGGCTCTGCCGCACAGATTGCCGGCCGGCTGATTGTGCGGATGGTGGTAGGGATTAGGCCAGTCGCCGACATCGAAACTCAGACAACTGCACAACAAAACCAAAAGCACCGCGACTACGATGCACTTAAGAGCCACCCTGTGCGACCTTCTGTTCTTCACGCTTTGTGCCTTCTACTTCTGTCCGATAAAAAACATCCGTATGAGCGCACCTTCACCGTAGGCACAGAGAATAATATCGGCAAGGCGGATTATATCTCTGTACAATTGCCCCCGCACCCGCTTTGAGCGCCGACGGTCGCAGTGAACCAGGAGTCCTGGTATGAGAAATGCCGTCTCTCGCTTCGGCGATTGTATCTCAAAGTAGGTGCGGGGCGCAAATAAAAAAAACCCCGCGGCGACTCCGTTCACCACAGGGCTATAGAAAACAACATTTTACTTTCAAGGCCCTGCGGTGATTTCTTTGTCGGCCTCGGTGACAATCTTATCGACGTTCTTGCCGCTTTGGAGTCTTGCGCCTGAGATATCCACCCCAAGCCTGCCGAGTTCACCGGCCACGTCAGGCTGCTTGCGGTTGAGCTGAAAGCTGCGATAAAGGTATTCCCTGGCGCGGACCTTATCACCTTTGCTCAGATAGTAATAACCTATCTGACGATTTGCCTTCGCTGAACTGGGTGCAAGCCTGAGGGCCTGCTGATACGCTCGCAGCGCCAAATCATCGAGCTTCTCTTTTTGAAAGGCCAGTGCCAATCTCAGCGATTCTTCCGCTGAGCCGGACGTCTGCATGATGTAGGTATCGGCCGTCATATCGGCTTTTGTCTTATCGCCCATTGCCTGCAGGACATAAATAGTTGCCGCCTGCGCATTGCGATGGGCCGGGTCAAAACTGACCGCTACGTTATATTCATGCAAGGCCTTAGACCACAGTCCGTCGTTCTGATAGAGCTGGCCGAGTTTATAGTGCGCATCCGAATTTTCAAAATCACGGTCAATTTGTGTCATCAGCTCGGCTTTTTCTCTGTCCTGCGGTGTCTCGGGGATTTCCGTTGGTCCTTTCCGGCTGCTCCTGTTACAGGCCGCAAACGGCAGCAAGGCAATAACCGCCACTATTATGATTCTTTTAAGAAGTGAGCTCGCCATTTTTCGCCTCCCAACTTTGCGCTCGCGCCAGCCCTGGCAAACGTCGACACAACACCTTAGTTACGCATTAGATTCAGCAGAGACCGCTGCGGGTATTCTGACGCGCGCACCAAAGGAGTGCAAGAAAAAATCCAAACTTTTTTACGACAGACATCGAAACAGTTAAATTCACAAGATGACGCCTCCTGCTTGATTCAATTCGGTCGCTATAACCTGGTCGGGAATTGTCACAGGCCGGCTGTTAGTGGTTGGTATCTGCCTTTTCATTGGCATCACCGGCGAGTGTGCGCTTTTTGACCTTGGCCTGCTGGTAGTAGTCCGACGCAGAATCGAGCTGCTCGGCGATAAGCTCGACGTCAAGGTAGAGGTCGGGATACCGTTTAGCCAGTGATAACAGCGATTTATACCCATCCATGATTTCGCGAAGCAGGTTTATCGCCTCGGTAAGGTTGTCCGTTTGCTCAATCCTCTTTATCCGGCCATCAAGACTGTTGCGAAGCCTGTTGAACTTGAGCTTGGCCTTTCTGAACGTCCGAACAGACTCAGCAACGCTGTCATCAACCACGACCTCGGCTCCAGCGGCATCTAATTTTCGCAGGACATCGGCCCTGTCAATGGCAATCGCCTCGGCTATGTCGCTTTGGACGGCCTCAGCGGCTGTCAGGGTCAAAAGGGAGCCGCTGCGAGACCAGAGGCGAACGACGCTCTGTCCGGGTTCGGCAGCGGCTGGTTCGATGAAGCGACGAGTCCCCTTATCAATGACTTCTATAACCTCGATATCTTTATCAACCATGGCGCGAGCCAACAGCTCCGGTCTGCCGCCTCTGCGGGCAAGCGTGCCAAGATACTCCTGCCAGGCGATACTGAGTTTCTCATCGCTGAACGTGTAAGCAGGGCTGATAATTGCCGCGGCGCCTATAGTAGTGTCGGGCGCCATGTAAATTTTATCACAGGCCAGCGCAACGGCTGCGGCGCCGCTTATCGCCCCGCCGTAAGGTCCTGTCTTTATAAAAGCGATGACCGGACAATAGTCGGTTCGAATCAACCGGTCGCATATCCGCTCGACACAGTCGGCCCGACCTCCGGGGCTGTTCATCTCAAGCAAAACAAACAACGGTCCCTCATCGGCAGCGCGGCTGATGGCTTCATCGAGAGATTCGGCAACTATCTGCAGAGAAAGCTCCTGCTCGAAAACAACAATTATCACCTTGCTCTTTCTGCCGAGCCGGTCGGTGACTACATTCCATTCAGCAAGCTTCAATGGAGTATGGCCCTTCTGCTCGATGTAAACTATGGTGTTGCCGTCGGCGATTTGGCTGGTAGGGTAGCCGTGCAGTACCCGGCCGGTGTCCCTGTTTGTGAAGGTGTCGGCTGAACAAAGAGTGTTCAAAAGCAAAAGAGACATCAAAGCAAAACCGCGGCATCGCCGTAAGCTCATATACCTGCTCCTCCAGCCGCCGGATTAACGTCTGCGCGTCTGCCTCTTCATATTTCGGTACGCAGCCTCTATAGAATTAAGCTCGTCCTCGAGCGCCGTGACATCGAGGTCAAGGTCCGGGTACCTGCGGGCAAGGCCCAGCAGCGTCTTGAACTCGGCCCTGGCGTCACGAAGCATCCTCAGGGCCTCGCCGCGGGACATCGGGCCGGCGGCGTTTTTTATCTTAAGGTCAACGGACTTTCGTATTCGAGCCACCTGTCCCTGCGCGCGCCTGAGCTCCTCACCGGCACGCTGAATATCATCGTTGATTACAACCTCTGCCCGGTCCGCACCTTCCCTCCTCAGGAGCTCCTCGCGGGATGATACCGTAGATTCAGCAAAGCCGCAGGCAATTGCCTCCGTCGCCGTCAATGTCAGCAGTGAACCTTTCTTACTCCAGGTCTTGATGAGATTCTGTTGGGGTTTCCTGTTGACCGGGTCTATGAACAACCGGCCGCCGCCCTCGTTAACCTCGATAACCTCAATGTCCTTATCAACCATTGCACGTGCAAGTATGCCCGGCCGTTTGTTCTGCTCAGCCAGTGAAGCGAGTCTCGCCCGCCAGGCTGAATCATATTTCTCGCCTACGTCCTCGCCGAAGACCTGCTTCAGCGTCTTGGCCTCGCCGGTTACCATAGTAGCTGCGCCGAGACATGAGTCCTGCGCCATGTATATCTTGTCCGCAGCGAGCGCCACTGCCGCGCCGGCCGATAGTGCTCCCCCGGCCGGGCCGCCCTTGATATAAGCTATCACCTGCACGTTGTCCGCAGCCGTAATAGCACCGCAGATTCTGTGGGTCAGGTCAACCCTGCCGCCGGGCGTGTCTATCTCCAGCAATATAAACAGCGGCCCCTCATCGGCGACCCGCACGACGGCATCTTCAAAGGCTTCGGTTTCAATTTCGTACATGATGGGGCCGGTCAATTCCATGACGACGACCTTATTGCTGCGGCCGCTGCGGTCAGCAACCATTTGCCACTCTGCAAGGTTTAGTTTGACCAGTCCTTTCTCGGCAGTCTGCACGAACGTCTCGGCCCCTTCGACCCTGCTGGTCTTATAGCCGTGCAGAACTTCGCCGCTCTGCCGGTGGGTAAATGTATCCGCCACACAAACCGCAGAAAGTACCACCCCAAATATAAGTTGAGCGATTGCAAGCGCTTGCAGTGTGACCGACACGCCGGATTTCAGGAACGGCCTTTTCATACCTACCCTATTATACAACATATCAGACGTCGAGGTTTTGTACTTCCAGCGCATGGTCCCGAATGAAGTTTCGACGCTTCTCCACGTCACTGCCCATCAGAATAGTGAACAGGCGGTCGGCCTCCCCTGCGTCATCGAGCTTGACGCTAAGCAGCGTGCGGCTCTGCGGATTCATTGTGGTCTCCCATAGCTGCTCGGCGTTCATCTCGCCCAGACCTTTGAAGCGTTTTATCTCGACGTCTTTTCCTCCTATTTGTCTTACGCCGGCACAAATATCCCCAAGCGAGGCGATTTCATAGCTGCTCTGGCCGTTAACGAGACAGAACTTGGTCGGCAGCGACTCACCGGAAACAGCCTTCGCCGGCTTGAGCAAAAAATCTTTCAGGTCGAACTTGAAATCCTTCTTAAGCCGCTCGTTCAACTGATTTATCTTGTCGACTTCGTGCAGCTCCTCAAAATGGAGTCTTTCCTCCTCGTCGGTTTCTTCGGTATCGCCAAGACTATCTCTCAGCTTATCCAGGCGTTTTTCAAATCGCTGCGAGTCATAAAAGAATTCGTCCTGACCATCAAAAGTAATCCTGAACACGGGAAGCATCTTGCCGTCGTAATAGTTGTTGACAAATTCCTCAAACTTAATGCCGCGACGGCTGAGTATGCCGATGGCCCGCTCTATTTCAGAAAGGTCTTTGATAAGAGCACCGAGTTTGTCACCGCTCACCGTGCTGTCCCTGGTGTTTTTTTGCTCGCTTCGAATAACGAGCTTCGTATTCTCCAGTCCGCGAGCTATCATGCGTTTTCGCATCTGGGGTTCGCTGAGGATATACTCGCTTTTTTTGCTTCCCTTGGCCCTGACCTCATAGAGCGGAGGCTGGGCGACATAAATCATATTGCTGTGGAACAACCGGGGCATCTGCCTGAAGAAGAACGTCAGCAGCAGTGTCCGGATGTGGGCGCCGTCAACGTCGGCGTCGGTCATCAGTATAACTTTGCCGTAGCGGCATTTCTCCAGGTCGAACTCATCGGTGCCGATTCCGGTCCCAAGCGCGCTGATAATTGTTCGAATCTCCTCGTGGGCAAGCATCTTTTCAAGACGTGCTTTTTCAACGTTAAGAATCTTTCCCTTCAAAGGCAGGATGGCCTGAATATTGCGGTCACGGCCGGACTTTGCCGAACCGCCCGCCGAGTCGCCCTCGACGATAAATATTTCCGTGCTGGCTTTTTCTTTGCTGGAGCAGTCCCACAGCTTGCCGGGCAGGTTGCTGCTGCCAAGGGCGCCCTTCCGGCGTGTCAATTCACGGGCCTTGCGCGCCGCTTCCCGTGCCGCGGCGGCTTGTATCGCCTTATTGAGAATCCGCTTTGCATCCGGCGGGTGCTCTTCGAGGAAGTGGCCTAACTGCTCATTAACAGTAGTCTCGACAAAGCTGCCGACCTCCGGATTGGTCAGGCGCACCTTCGTTTGCGCCTCGAAGTGCGGGTCCGCCAGCTTCACCGCGACAACCGCGGTCAATCCTTCACGCAAGTCATCACCAGTCGGAGGATTGCCGTTTTTCAGCAGGTTGTTGCTCTTGGCATAGAAGTTCATTGTGCGTGTGAGCGCTGTGCGAAAACCCGAAAGATGTGTGCCGCCGTCAATGTTGCGAATGTTGTTGGCAAAGACGAGCACGTTTTCCGTATAGGCGTCGCAGTACTGCATTGCAACTTCGCAGCTCATCATCGCCTCTGTGTCTTCCTTCGAGAAAAATATGACGTCCCTGTGTAAAACCTCTTTGCCTTCATTGAGGTGTTTGACGAAGGCCTTGATGCCCTCTTCAAACTTAAAGACCTGCTTTTTCCTGTTTCTCTCGTCCCTGAAGGTGATTTCAAGCCCTGCGTTGAGGTAAGCCATCTCGCGGGTTCTCTTGAGCAGCGTATCGTAATCGAACTCCGTGTCGCCGAATATCTCATCGTCAGGTTTGAATCTTATGCGCGTGCCCCTTTTTTTTGTCGCCCCGATTTTCTTGACCGGGGCCCGGCCCTTGCCCCGCTCACATTCGAAATGATAATGATATCCGTCGCGATAGACGTCGGCCTCGAGCCACTCGCTCAGCGCGTTTACAACGCTGACGCCGACACCATGCAGTCCGCCGGCGACCTTGTAGCTGTCCCTGTCGAACTTGCCGCCGGAGTGCAGAGTGGTCAGAACAACCTCCAGCGCGCTGGTGCCGGTCTTCTTGTGTTTTTCGACGGGTATTCCACGCCCGTTGTCCTCGACCACGCAGCTTCCGTCCGCGCATACCTCAACCGTTATTGTATCGCAGTAACCGGCCAGCGCCTCGTCGATTGAGTTATCGACTACTTCATAAACCAGGTGATGCAAGCCTCCGCTGCCGCGGTCGCCAATGTACATGTCCGGGCGTTTACGGACGGCCTCAAGCCCGCCCAGAATCTTGATGTTGCTTGCATCGTACTTGTGTTCCTTAACCGCCATACATTACGCCTCGCAAGTCTAAACAGAACAAGCTAATGACCAATAACAAGTTTTATATCCCTTATTTTCGCGCTCGGCGCCGCCCTGTTAATCTCACTGCACAGGTCTTTTTTACAAAGCCTTAACTCATGCATATACCCGGGCCCATCAACCACCACCTTCAGCGTGCCCGGCGAGAACTCGTCGATTCGGCAATGAGCCGCAAGGTCCGGCGACAGAATTTCGGCCCAGGCCTGCTCCAGCTGCAATGTCTGCTCGTGCCTGACAGAAACCCGCTCAACCATAATTCTCCCAAGGACCTCGCCAAGCAGCGGGGCATCTTCCGCCCGGCCCGGCCGGTGCGGCTGATTAGTGAAACCTCGGTTCTTTATGGTTTGACTCGTCATCCCTGCACACAACAAGGCCCATGACAAAACCTTACCCTTGCGGACTCGCGGGGCAGGTATCGTAGTTGTTCCGCCCCTGAGCGCAAGTCACAACCCTAACCCAAGTTTATCGGCATTAACACATAGAGAAAATTACTGCCGCACTTCAACAGGCCGGGCCTGTCAGGTGTGCCGAGTTCGAGCTCAAACTCAGCCGCGTCCATAACCCGCAGGGCATCTGTTATAAACACGGGATTAAAGCCGATTTCCACAGGCTCACCCTCATACTTGATATTCATTTCAACCTCGGCATCGCCGGTTTCCGGTGCCCTGCCGGAGAAAACTATTTTGTTCTTGCCTATCGCCAGCCTAATCCCCCGCGACTCCTCGCTCGTCAAAAGCGCGGCCCTGCGCACGGCGCTGGCGGTTACCTCTGTAGGCAACGAGAGCCTCTTGTCATAGTCGGTTGGTATTATATCCTCATACTTTGGGAAGTTGCCCTCAACAAGGTTTGAACTGACCACGACATTAGCACAATTGACAAGTATCTGGTTGTCCACCAGCTTCACCGTAGCGATGTCCTTCTCGCCGCCTGCTATCTTTTCCAGAAGCGACATCGTCTTGGCCGGGACGATTACCTTCGCCGCCGCCATCTTTTCGCCCGGCGCCGAATTCATGTTTACTCGAACACGAGCAAGCCTCCTGCCGTCTGTCGCAACCAGTGAAAGCTTCTTTCCCTTAATCTCCCACAGTACACCATTAAGCGCATAACGAGTGCTCTCTTTGGCTGTCGCAAACAGGCACTGCTTGATAGCCCCTTGGAGAACCATAATTGAGATTTCAAGGTCGCCTTTACCGTCAAAATCTGGCGTTGCAGGGTACTGGCCGGCCTCCTGGCCGTATATAGTGAAATGGCTGTCGGAGCCTTTAATTACGCATTTGCCTTCCGCCGCCTCTAAAACAAGTACGTCATCGGCGCTCTCGCGCACGATTGCACTGAATTTATCGGCTGGGATAACCACCTCTCCCGGCTGCTGGATAGAAACCTCCGAGATTAAACAGCTTATACCAACCTCGAGATCCGTTGCAGTTATTCGAACGTCGTTCTTACCTGCGTTAAGGAGCACGCAGCGCAAGATAGGCTTGGGCGTCCTTGCCGGCACAACAGAAGCAACCAGAGAAAGTGTCTCGGCCAGTGCTGCCCTGTTAAACTCTACTTTCATCGTAAGGTCCTTGTATAAAAAGAGTAATGTTCTTAGCAGGTTACAACCAAATACACAAAAATAATGCTTTAGTTTACCGTAGCAAACAAGCTTCTACAATCTTTTATTTACCAAAAAACACACAACAACAAGCTTAATACCACCTCCAGAAAATAAGAATAAAATAACGGTGGAGTGCCTTCTATAAATAATAGCTATAGTTAAACAAATAGTATTATTTATCATATACAAGGTTAGTTTGTTACTATTTCATTAATGTTTTCCATAACCGCTTTACTAATAAGGGGTTCTGCTTAATTACCACGTAGAAATGTTGTGGATAACCTGTTAAGTTTATTGTAAAAACAACCCTCTTCATTGCTTCCCATCCGTCATTGTCTATATGTCTGCAATAACCTAACTGAATCCAACAGCTTTGCCAACAGGTTATATGTAAGCTATTTGCTACAACACTGATTGCATAATTCCCTTCGCAGGTTTAGCATTTACTCATGGCATGGCACCGCGGCCAGCTTACTTTGCAAAAAAATCTTCTTGACAGCATGAGCTATATATATACAATATACACCTGTACTACTATTAATAAACTGTTGGTTCCCTTGCAGTGTCGCAAGAGACGGACTTCTAGTGTTGAAGGCAGCAAAAACGCTGGATTGTTCTATGGTATGCCGGTAACATATCATTCTTCTGCCGTAATAGGAGATGTGTATGGATAACAGGATGCGCCGGGAAGTTCTCGCTCGATCCGAAAGCGGTAAGACCATCGAGCCATTATCCCATGGTGGAGTTTTTTATCTTGGCATTGATGTAGGCTCGATTAGCAGTGATATAGTTCTGCTCAACGACGATGGTGCCGTTCTGTTTAGTGATTATCGCCGCACGATAGGACGGCCGATTGAGACGGCCCGGTCACAGCTCGGTAAACTAAGCGGCGCCTTCGCACTGGCTGAGGTCAAGACAGCAGCGGTGACCGGCGCCGCTGGGAGAGTTCTCGCGGAAATATTGGACGTGCCTTTTATTAATGAGGTTTCAGCACAGGCCACAGCAGTATCACATCTGTACCCGAACCTTACACAAGCGAGTGTCATAGAAATGGGCGGCCAGGATACCAAGCTTATCTTCCTCGCTAAACAGGACGGCCGAATGCGAATGCGGGACTTCGCGCTGAATACCGTCTGTGCGGCGGGCACCGGCTCATTCCTCGACCAGCAGGCTCAGCGGCTCGGTGTTAATATTGAAGATGAATTCGGACGGCTGGCGCTCGAGAGCGCGAGTGTGCCGCGAATGGCCGGCCGCTGCTCGGTATTTGCCAAGAGCGACATGATTCATCTGCAGCAGCAGGCCACGCCAAACTGTGATATCATCGCGGGCCTGTGTCTTGCGCTCGCGCGAAATTTGAAGAGCAACCTTGGCTGCGGCAGGGACTTTGTCAAGCCCATCATCTTTACCGGCGGCGTCGCCGCAAACGTCGGTGTGATAAAGGCATTGGAACAGGTGTTCAAACTTGACGGCGGCGAACTCCTGGTGCCGAATGAGCACTTTTTCACCGGTGCTATCGGCGCAGTTCTTATTGCAAAAAACAAGGGCTTCAAGAGACAGGGCCGGGCGTTCGAGCTGGCCGGAATCGATGAGTACCTCGCGCATCGAGGTTTAGCCTTGAAACGCGCGCCAAGACGTGAGCCGCTTTCTAAACCGACGCTGCCTCCGCCGGTGAGCAGGGTGTATAGCGAATTGCTTAACGAGGCCGCCGATACCCTCGAGGTGTACCTTGGAGTTGACGTCGGCTCGATAAGCACTAACGTCGTTGTTATGGATCCGCAGCGCCGTGTGCTGAGCAAGGCCTATCTGATGACGGCGGGCAAGCCGCTCGAAGCAGTTCGCCAGGGTCTGGATATCGTGGCTAAAGAAGTCGCCGGTAAAGTTAAAATTCTCGGCACGGCGACAACGGGCTCAGGCCGTTACCTTACCGGGGATTTCATAGGGGCCGATATTGTCATAAACGAGATAACCGCACAGGCCGCGGGTACAGCAATCGTTAATCCGAAGGTCGATACCATATTCGAAATCGGAGGCCAGGACAGCAAATACATATCACTCGAAAACGGCGTCATTGTCGATTTTGAGATGAACCATGCGTGCGCCGCCGGCACCGGCTCATTTCTCGAAGAGCAGGCCCAGCGATTGGGGATAAACATTAAGGAGGAATTTGCAAATCTTGCATTTGAGAGCAGCTCGCCGATTAAACTTGGCGAGCGCTGCACGGTATTTATGGAGTCGGACCTGCTCAGCTATCAGCAGCAGGGCGCACAGATACCGGACCTTGTTGCAGGATTGAGCTATTCGATTGTCGCCAACTATCTCGACCGCGTGGTTGGAAGGCGAAAGATAGGCGACAATATATGCTTCCAGGGAGGCACGGCGTTTAATAAGGCTGTCTGGTCGGCGTTCGAGAATGTGCTCGGCAAACCTGTTATGGTCCCGGACCACCATGAAGTCACCGGCGCGCTGGGTGCGGCGTCAATTGCCGCTGAGCACATGAGCAAGCTGGCTCGGCAATCCGGCAAAATTCCGGAATGTCGATTCCGTGGATTTGAAAACCTTGTTCACATCGAATATACGGTCGAGTCGTTTACATGTGAGCACTGCCCAAACAACTGCGAGATAAAAAAGGTCCAGCTCCCCGGCTCGGAGCCGCTGTATTACGGCTCACGATGCGACAGATACAATCTTAAGAAAAAGACTCTGGGCGACTCGGGTTTCGGTGCGTTCAAGTACCGCAGGAGCAAACTCCTCGAGTGCGCCGCACTGTCTGGCAAAAGAGCAGGTGCCGTTGAGGGAAAAACTACGGTCGGAATCCCGCGGGCCCTGATTTTCTTGCAGCAGCTTCCTTTGTTCAGCCGGTTCTTCCAGGAGCTGGGAATTGAAGTAGTGCTCTCGGGCGATACCGACAAGAGCATAATACGACAAGGCGTCGAGCTGGTAACGGCGCAGACCTGTTTCCCCGTCAAGGTCGCCTATGGGCATATAGCCGAGCTGTTAAAGGAGCAGCCGGACTATATCTTCCTGCCGAGCATTGTCTCGATGACGGCCAGCTTCCCGAACAATAAGCACAACCAGTTGTGTCCCTATGTGCAGTCGTTTGCGTATCAGGTGCAAGCGGCCTTTGCCGACAAATTGGGTCGAACAAAGATTCTGTCGCTGCCTATGCGATTCGGTGAAGGGGACAAACTGTTTAGAAAAAGTTTTGCCGAGCTTGGCAGGATGCTTGACGCAACAGCATCGCAGGTAAAATCTGCTTTGCGCAAAGCCGTCGCGGCTCAGGATACGTTTGATACGGCGCTGAAGCAAAAAGGAGCCGAGATACTCTCCAAAATCGGCTCCGACGAAAAGCTCTTTGTTCTGGTGTCACGGCCGTACAACGGCTGCGATGAAGGGGTGAATTTACAGCTTCCGAAGAAGCTGGCTGAGCACGGCGTGGACGTGATACCGATGGACATGCTCGACCTTGATAACGCACCGCTGAGTGACGAGCACCTCCACCGGCAGGTGTACTGGAGCTATGGCCAGAAGATTTTGCGGGCGGCCGAGGTAATCAAAAACGACCCGCGATTGTTCGCGATATATCTGTCGAACTTCAGTTGCGGACCCGATTCGTTTCTCCTGACCTTCTTCAAGGACATCATGGCTGAAAAGCCCTGCCTGCAGCTCGAGCTCGATGAGCACTCGGCTGACGCCGGGGTTATCACCAGAATCGAGGCGTTTCTCGAAAGTCTCAAACACTACAAAAGGCCGGACAAACACCGGGCGCAGGCAGGCAAACCATGCTGGGTCGAGTCGGTGAATAAGCAGCGGACGCTGTACATTCCTTATATGGGCGACGCCGCTTACGGCGTGGCGGCGGTATTTCGGTCCTATGGTCAGCCCGCCGAGGTGATGCCAATCGCTGATGAGCAGACGCTTATAAAGGGCAGACGCTTCACGACGGGCAAGGAGTGTCTGCCGTGCGCGATGACCACCGGCGACATGCTCAAACTTATCGAGACGAACGACCACGACAAATTGGCCTTCTTTATGCCCGGCGGCTCCGGGCCGTGCCGTTTCGGAATGTACAACTGTATGCACCGGCTTGTGCTCAAGTACACCAACGCATTGAATATTCCTGTGGTATCGCCTAACCAGGACGACCGCTTCTATTCACACTTCAGAGAGTCGCTCGACGGGACAGGCGAAACTTCGATAATGAAAGATGTATGGCTTGGCGCGGTGGGTATCGACCTGCTCAGCAAGCTCATATTACGGCTGCGCCCCTTCGCCGCAAATACGGACAAGATACAGCAGGTTTATAAAAACTCCGTGCATCGTTACATTGAGGCAATAGAGAATCGGACCACACTTGCCCGGAAGGTCGAGTTGATGGCCTCTGTTGCACGGGATTTTTCACAGGTCGAGATGAATTACACACTCCGCAAGCCGCGCATAGGCATCGTCGGTGAGATATATGTCCGCAGTCATCCGTTCGCCAATTCGAATATTGTCACCCGCCTGGAGGAGCTTGGTGCAGCCTGTGATTTGGCCTCGCTTGCAGAGTGGATTTATTACACGAACTGTACGCGGACGCGGATGGCCTGGCGCCGCGGACAATTTAGGCACCTGCTTTCGAACATCACGCAGGATTTCTTCCAGCATCGGCTCGAAAAGGCCCTGGCCGGGCCGCTCGAAGAGAAGTTCGGCCCGCTTGTCGAGGGACCTGTTGAGCATGTACTGAAGCTGGCCTCGCCCTACCTGCACGACAGCTTCGAAGGCGAAGCGGTACTCAGTGTCGGCAAGACGGTTGAATATCACCATCAGGGTTTTGGCGGCGTGGTAAATGTGATGCCGTTTACCTGTATGCCTTCGACCATCGTCAGCACGCAGACGATGCGCATAAGCGCCGATTGCGGCAACATGCCGATACTGAACCTCAGCTTCGACGGCCAGGAGGACCCGACACTGACCACGCGCCTGGAAGCGTTTATCGAGCAGGTCGCCTCCAAACAGACCACCTCCATCGCCGAGCTGATAAACGCGTAAAAGTTCAGTTGCCGTCAGGCGTTTAATTTGCGTTCGTATGCCCTGTAAAGCAGTTCGAGATGATATTTTCTCTCGTTGAGCTGCTCTTGTAACGTCGCGACATCCCGCGGATTTTTGTAGATTGTGGTATCCCCGAACCGGTCCGTCAGTTCCGTGATTTGCCTCTCGGTTTTTTCTATGGCTTCTTCGAGCCTTTCATAAGACCACATCGCGAATTGCAGCAGCTCTTTCGGCGTGGTCTTTTGCGGCTTATCCGGTTTTGGTTTCTTTTGTTTTGATTGTTCTGTGCTTGGCCGTCCTGCGGACTGCTGCTCGGCTTTTGTCTGTCTGCGTTCGTCGAGTAGTTTAGCATATTGGCTGAAAGAGCCGACAACTAATTCATATCGGCCGCCCGTCCTCTTGCCAAGCTCATCCACACCCAGCACTAATAGCTGCTCGGCCACCTTATCCAGAAAGAACCGGTCGTGGCTGACGACGATAATCGTACCGGTGTAATTTTGCAAAGCGCCCTCAAGCGCTTCGATACTTGGTATATCGAGGTGGTTCGTCGGCTCATCCAATACCAAAACCCGCGGCCCGGACAGCACAAGTTTACACAGCGCCAGGCGGTTCCTTTCGCCGCCGCTTAACTGCCCGACCTTTTTGAAAACGTCGTCACCGCTGAAAAGAAACGCCCCCAGCCTGCCGCGAACCTGACCCGGCAGCAAATCAGGCAGCACCGTCGCCGCCTCTTCCAGGACCGTATTTTCGTCGTCTAATTCCGCACCCGCCTGGTCGAGATAACCGACGGAGACATTTCGTTTGAGCTCTATCTGCCCTGACGTCGGCCGCTCGTGACCTAAAGCAAGTTTCAGCAACGTGGTCTTGCCGCTGCCGTTCGGCCCGATGATGCCGAGCCGGTGACCTGTCAGCACCTCGAGGTTAAGGTTCTCGAATAAAGTAACCGAGTCAAACCTTTTCGTGAGGTCTTTGCAGTTCAGTATTGCCTGTGCCCTTTGACTTTTTTGCTCGACCGGCGCAAACTCGAGGTCGAGTCGCTTTTCATAAGTCGGTTTTGCGAGAAAGTCGGGCTCGGCCTTGAGCAGGTCGTTAAGCTGCTTTTTTCTTCCCCTTGCCACCTTTCGCATGCCCTCCTGGTCCTTGTTGCGGGCGATAAAATCCCTGGTTCGCTTGACGAACTCGATCCGCTGACGGTACTGGCGTTCGAATTCGAGGTCACGCTTTTGCTTTTCCTTTCTGTAGTTGGTATAGTTGCCGGGATAAACGGTAGCCGAACGGTTGCGAATTTCTATTGTCTTTCTGACAAGCCTGTCCAAAAGGAACCTGTCATGGCTGACAATCGCCGCCGCCCCGCCGAATCTCTTCAGAAAGTCTTCGAGCCACACAGTGGCGTCGAAGTCCAGATGATTTGTCGGCTCATCGAGCAGCAGCAAATCGGCATCGGCCAGCAGGACCTTTGCAAGGCCCAGCCGTGATTTCTGTCCGCCGCTTAATTCGCCCGTTTTGACGTTGTAGAACTTTTCGTCGAGCCCCAGGCCCGCCGCAATTTCTTTTATTTTGATTTCATATTTGTAGCCTCCGCACGTCTCGAACCGTCGGCTGAGTCGGTCATACTGTTTCATTGCCGCGGTCAGCTCCGCGCCTTCAAGATTGCTCATTTGCTCTGTTAGTTCGTGAATCTTGTTTTGCAGTCGGCCTATATCCTGGGCGGTGCTGTGTAGCTCCTCGATTACAGTTTTATCGTCATCGAACTGCGGCTCCTGCGGCAGGTATGCGAGCCGCAGGTTCTTTCGTGTGCGCACCGTTCCGATGTCCGCCCGTTC
>CAYSTP010000010.1:0-4072 GCA_964434085.1 uncultured Pirellulales bacterium | reverse complement strand
GGTATGCGAGCCGCAGGTTCTTTCGTGTGCGCACCGTTCCGATGTCCGCCCGTTCTCCGTGAGGAGTCCCAGGGACAGTGCCGAGAACGAGTTTTAGCAGCGTGGTCTTACCGCAGCCGTTAGGCCCAACGAGTGCGACCTTTTCGTGCGGATAGAGCGCCAGTCGCAGTTTATCGAAAACGACCTTTGCCCCGAATGATACGTGTATATCGTCTAATGAAACTATAGGCATTGGGCCATTATATAAGGAAAGAGCGCTGCTGCCAAATGTGATGGTATTCAGGGAGAAAACGGGTTCCCTGCGAAGAACTCGTGTTGTTACACTTTTTCGTTCAGGGCAATCATATTGCGGGCGGCCTCGATGACTCGTTTGCGCAGGGCCTCGGGCCCAAGCACCTGCACCTGGTCGCCGTAGC
The DNA here is from genome assembly GCA_964434085.1 of uncultured Pirellulales bacterium. Taxonomy (GTDB): domain Bacteria; phylum Planctomycetota; class Phycisphaerae; order Sedimentisphaerales; family Anaerobacaceae; genus JBBABK01. The sequence goes on along the minus strand of CAYSTP010000010.1, from coordinate 3,656 downwards.
CTAATATCCACCAGGTGATTTCGCCCAGGCCGTCAACGCGAAATTCGAGCACGACCGAACCGTCGCCGTTCCAGACGGCCTGTTGTGTGCTGTGCCATTGGACCTCGGCGACGTTATGTGCCACCTTCGGAAGGAACCGAAGCTTGATGTTGTAGAGTTTGCCTTCGGGAATCATAGACCATGCCCTGCCGAGGTGCTCGTGCAAATCGAACTTGTCGCCGTCAATGAAACACTTGTCGCTCAATTCAAGCTGCTTTATGCGGTTGAGCTTGAATGTGCGAACGCTTTTGTGTGCGTCCGAGTAGCCGAGCACATACCACGCCCTTTGGTTGTAGAGAAGATGATATGGGCACAGCTCGGTGTCTATGACTTTCTTATCGAACAGTGAGTCGTACTGAAGGTTGACCTTGGACCTTTTGGTGATGGCTTTTTGGAGCTGGGCAAAGAGTTTGTCCAGCTCGCCGAGCCGGGCCTGAGCGGCCGGATATGCCGAAACACTTTTAAGTGCGGTGTTGCAGTACTGTCTTATTTTGCTGGGCAGATTGTTTTCTATCTTCAAACCCGCCAGAAGCGCCGAGTGCTTGAACGGCAGTTGAATCTGGTCGCGCGTCTTATGAACCAGCATCAGAAGAGCCAGTGCCTCCTGAAGATTGAGGTCTATCGGCGGCAGGAAAAATTCCGGGTCGATGGTGTAACCGCCGCTCGCCGGGTCGTAGCGGTAAGGAACACCAATCGCAGCCAGCTCCTTGAGGTCTCGAAACACGGTCCGCCTGCTGGTGCCGAAAGTATTCGCAAGTTCGCTGACGGTGTAATTGTGTCCCGACTGCATTGCAGTGAGAATCTTCATTACGCGGGTTATCCTGCTGACCTTCATAGACATCTCCGGTAATTCGTTTTTTCTCGTCCCTGCCTGCCAATAAGTGGTGCTTGCTCACAGTATCGCAAAGGTGACATCGTTCGTCAAGTAAAATTACTTGACGGCCGGCTTTGCGGCTAATACACTCAGCGGCTTGTTAAAAGCGGTTTTTCGCGGAGTTTACGCATTGGAAAAGGCGATTGCGAAAGCTGCGTCCCTGATAGAAGCGATGGAGTACATTCGCCGATTTCGCGGGCGGATTGTTGTCGTCAAGCTCGGCGGAAGTGTCCTCGACGACGATTCTCTGCGCGAAAAACTGCTGACCGACGTCGCCTTTATGCACACCGTTGGTATTCAGCCGGTGATTGTGCACGGCGGCGGCAAGGCCATTACCAGGGCAATGAATAAATTCGGTCTCGAAGCCGTCTGGGTACAGGGACAGCGCTACACCGACGAGCGGATACTTAACATCGTTGAGCATACATTGGTGCATGAAGTTAATACCCCCATCTGCAAAACGCTCGCCGAGCTCGGTTGTGAGCCGATGGGTCTTCATTCGCTCAGCAGTTGTGTATTGTTTGCCGAGCCCCTGCGATTGAGCGGCGAGAACGGCCGAAAGCTTGACCTCGGTTTCGTCGGAAAAGTCAGCGACGTCAATGCCGAGCTGCTAAAAACTCTCTGCGGCACCGGCAAGGTCCCCGTTATTGCCTCGGTCGCCTCGGATAAAAAAGGCGGCAAGCTCAACGTCAACGCCGACAGCGCCGCCGGCAAAGTAGCGGCCGCAGTCGTAGCGGAAAAACTCGTGGTTGTAAGCGACACCCACGGTATACGCGCTGATGTCAAAGATGAATCGAGTACTGTTTCGAGCGTGGATGAAGGGCAGGTAAAGAAAATGATTGAACAGGGTGTCATTACCAGCGGCATGATGCCGAAAGTCGAGGCGTGTCTTGCTGCAATAGACGGCGGCGTAAAGAAGGCACATATTATAGACGGCCGAATCCCACACTCACTGCTGCTCGAAATCTACACCGACAAGGGTATCGGCACACAGATAGTCAAATAAAGTCTTTGTATTTAGCCCCGCGTTTTACGCGGGGTTTTACCGGTATTTTGAGATTATATGAGCGCAGGACAATGACGACGCAGGAAACGATAGAAATGTTCGATAAATACGTGATAGCCAACTACGGCCGATTGCCGCGTGTCATCGTCAAGGGCAAGGGCTGTTATATGTACGACGCCGACGGCAACGAGATACTCGATATGTTCCCCGGCTGGGCCGTCTCCGGCATCGGCCATTGCCACCCTAAGGTCGTCGAAGCCGTCCGCAAACAGGCTGCCGAGCTGCTGCACATTGACAACACGTTTTACTCTGAGCCGCAGGGCAAACTCGCGAAGCTCTTAAGTGAACGCGCATTCGGCGGCAAGTGCTTCTTCTGCAACAGCGGCGCTGAGGCAAACGAGGCTGCGCTGAAACTCGCGCGCCTTTATACATCTAAGGAAAAGTATAAGTTTATCACAGCCGAAGGCAGCTTTCACGGCCGGACGTTTGCCACGGTGACGGCCACCGCCCAGCCGAAATACCACGAAGGCTTTCTGCCCCTGCTGCCGGGCTTTGTGTACGTGCCGTTCAACGATACAAAAGCGCTCGAAGAGGCGTTCACTGACGAAGTCGCTGCTGTTATGGTCGAACCCATTCAGGGTGAAGGCGGAATAAATATAGCAACAAATGAGTACCTCCATACGGTTCGCGAGTTGTGCGATAAGAACAACGCGGTTATGATTCTCGATGAAGTGCAGACCGGCATCGGCAGGACCGGCAAGTGGTTCGCCTATCAGCATTTTGACGTGACGCCTGACATTATCACTATGGCCAAGACGCTCGGGGGCGGCGTCGCAATCGGTGCGATGATGGCTAGGCCCGAAATCGCCGCTGTCCTCGTGCCTGGAAAACACGCATCGACCTTCGGCGGAAACGCACTGGCCTGCGCAGCGGCTATAGGTGTTATTGAGGCTATCGAAGAGGAGAACCTTCTGCAGAACGCGAACGAGCTGGGCAAATATATAATGCAGAAGCTCGAAGAATTGAAAAGCAAACATTCGATTATCGACCATGTGCGCGGCATCGGGTTGATGCTCGGCATACAGCTTACAAAACCGGGCGCGAAAATTGTCGATAGCTGTTTGCAGAAAGGCCTGCGTATAAACTGCACGCACGACACGGTGCTCCGGTTTATGCCGCCGATGATTGCAACCAAAGAACAAATCGACAAGGCGATAGACATTCTTGACGAAGTTATGAGCGAGGCCTCGGCATGAAGAACTTTCTCTCCATAGACCGCTGCACAACGCAGGAGCTTACCGAACTGCTTGAGCTTAGCGCTAAATTGAAAAAGCTCTACAAAAAAGGCGAACGCGACCTCTGCCTTTCCGGCAAGACCCTGGCAATGCTCTTTGAGAAACCGTCGTTGCGTACGCGTCTGAGCTTCCAGGTTGCAATGACCGATTTGGGCGGAGCAAGTATATACGTCAAACCCGAGGACATAGGCGGTATCGGCAAGCGCGAGCCGGTAAAAGACATCGCGCGGGTATTGAGCCGCTACGTCCACGGCATAATGGCCCGGACGTTCGAGCATAATACAATAGTCGAGCTTGCTCAATTCGCCGAGATACCCGTGATAAACGCACTGAGCGATTGGTCGCATCCCTGCCAGGCTATGGCCGATTGTCTAACGATACAGGAACATGTTGGTAAACTCGAAGGAGTCAAAATTGCTTATATCGGCGACGGCAACAACGT
>CAYSTP010000009.1:17675-23013 GCA_964434085.1 uncultured Pirellulales bacterium | reverse complement strand
ATCGTCCTGATTTGCCCGTTCGGAACAACCGCCGTTAGTCCGTCGCTGCACAACAGCAGCCGGTCGTGTTCTTTAATAGCCAGGCTGCGCACAAGGGGCTTAATACCTGCATCAACCCCAACGCACTGTGTAACAATATGCTGCTGTGGATGATTTCGAGCCTCGTCCGGTTCGATATGTCCGGCTTCTACCAACTCGGCGACAAGAGTATGGTCCGTCGTTAGCTGCCGCAGCCTGTTGTTGCGAAAAAGATAGGCCCTGCTGTCACCTACATTCGCAACATAAAGCCTTTTATTACGCCGCAGAGCCATCACAACTGTTGCTCCCATGTCCTTATGGCCGTTTCCCTTTGCCCCCTCACTTTTGACATGCTGGTTCAACTCGACAATGCTTCTGCGAACCGCTCGACGGACAGACCTCGCACTGTCAGTTCTTAGCTTCCCAAGCCTCTCACTTAAAATTGAAGGCAGTGATTCAACTACAACCTGCGATGCCGCCGCCCCCTCGGCATGACCACCCATCCCGTCCGAAACGATAAAAAGATTGCGTCCTTCGTCAATCAGATATGCGTCTTCGTTTTCTTCCCTGACCCGGCCTTTGTCGCTGATGCACGCCCAGCGCGCCGGCGCATCGTTTGAAGATTGGTTTGATTCAGCCTTAGCCATTGCGCCTGTCTAAACTTACTGTCAAACGAGCTTCTGCCCGCACCACGGGCAGTATATCCAGTAAGTTGTATCGACGGGCCAGCGGCATTTACTGCATATTTCCGGCAGCAGCGGTACCCGCCACGGCCTGTGTACTTTTCGCCGGCACCACGGACAATACCGCATGAATCGCATCAGCTTGCCGCCGCAGTATTTACATCTGCCGTGATAGCGGACCCCCTTTGTTTTCGATTTACTCGGTGATTTGAAGCCCGGCCCGTAGCACCACGGGCAGTACCGCCACTCAGCCAGTACTCCCTTATGGCAGTCCGGGCAAAGGCGCCTGTACGCGCTTCTGCGGTCAAAACGATTCTTCCTGCTGCCGCACCACGGGCAAATCTGCATACTTTCAGTAATCGGTTCACCGCACCGGACACATTCAAATACACTTCCTAAAATTTTACCGTACCTTTTGAGGTATGCCTGGCGTCTGACCTTCCGCCAGTCGATTCTTTTTCTGGAGCCTTTGGAATGTTTTGCCGGCCTTAACCTTTCCGGCGTTGCCGCCAGTAGTGCATCGAGCATCTGCCCTGCGTCGGCAAATCGCTTTTCCGGGTCAACCGCCAAGGCCTTTTTCATAAATTTGACAAATTCCGCACTGGTTTTGGCCCGAAGACGCTTACATCCTCGCGGCGGCCAGCGAAACGCCCAACGCGGCAGGAAACCCGTTATATACTCATAGAGTATCAGTGCAACCGAAAAGCAATCACTTCGGAAGGTGGGTTTGCCATACGCCTGCTCAGGTGCGATATAGCCCGGCGTGCCATAGACGTCGCTGGTCACGATTCGCCCCTTGACCTGCATACTGATTCCGAAATCGCCCAGTGCCGCACGGCCGTCCGGCAAAAAGAATATATTTCCCGGAGTCACGTCGCAGTGCACCAGTTTTTTGCGATGTGCGTACGCCAGCCCGTCAAGTACCTGCGAAATAATCGATATGACCCGCCGTACACTCATCGGCCGGCTGCGGTCCTCCAACGTGCCCGCCGATAACTCCGTCGCCAGAACGACGTGCCCATTGATAATATCGGCGTTCTTAACCGGCATGATATGCTCATGACGAAGGCTGCTGACCAGCCGAATCTCCTTGAGCAGGGCCTTGTTGTCCCGCCGGCCGTTTGTCTCGAGAAGCGGCACCTTCAGCGCAACCCATATCCCCTCCACGCAGTCTCGCGCCTTCCATACCTCGCTGCTGCCGCCTCTGCCTATGGTCGTTGCCAGCCGATATTTGCGAAGTCTTGCCCCCCGCGTCAGCTTTCTATCTTTGCCGGTCCCTTTTGCCGCTCTCATTGCCGCTCTTACTCCTCGTTAACCCCGCCGTCTCGTAGTACATTAAACCGCTATAATCGGTTAATTATAAGACCGCCGCCAGCTTATTCAACGCGATGACGACCGCAATATAATTTTTTAGGAATTTTTTGGCTGATTCAACACTCAAAATAGCCGAAAACCTTTGCCAATAATTGCTTTTTTCAGCCGGGATTTTTTCGTTGTAATTCGTTCGCTCACGTATATAATTTTCGGGCCATTCATATCGGCAGGAATCGGCCCAAAGAGCCTATGGCAAGGAAAAAGAAAAAAACGACGAAAAAGACGCACCTCAAAGCCGCGGATTTGAAGAAATACGAGCGGCTTCTGCTCAATAAACGCGCCGAAATCCTCGGTGACGTCAATCACATGAAAGAGGAGACCCTTAAAAAAGAAAGGAGCGACCTTTCTAACGTGCCGTTCCACATGGCTGATGCAGGCAGCGATAACTATGAGATGGAAAATACACTCGGCCTGATGGACGAGGAGGTCAAGCTCCTCGCTGAGATTGACGCCGCCCTGGTCCGAATCGACAGGAAAACCTACGGCGTCTGCGAAGGAAGCGGAGAACCAATACCCAAAACACGCCTTGAGGCAATCCCCTGGGCCCGTTACTGCGTCAAATACAAGGAGCTTCTCGAAAAAGGCCTGGTCGAGGCCCCGGATGTCGACGACAGCTTTAAGGAAAACTACGACGAGGAGGAACAGGAGCTTAAAGAAGACGAAGAATCGCAAGAAGATGAACCGTCCGAGGAGGATGAGCTCGACGAGGTCATGGAGCAGCTCGACGAGCAGATTGCCATGATGGGAGATGACGAGGGCGACGAAGAGGAAGACCGCGACAAACCCTGAGTCTTTGCCCATCTCTGTTCTTAGGGCAGCTTCTTTATTCTTGAAAACACCCCCTTTTTCGACTATAACCTCACCCGTTGCTTAACAATTTGCAGGACGCAGAACTCGGTACGCAGTACGAGGAAAACCAATGCGATACAGCAAAATGCTCATACCAACCGTAAAGGAAGTGCCCGCCGACGCCGAAATACCCAGCCATCAGTTAATGGTCCGGGCAGGCCTGACCAGAAAGCTCGCCAGCGGCACATATACGTATCTGCCTTTTGGCTTTCGATGTCTGCAAAAGGTCATAAACATCGTACGCGAAGAAATGAACAAATCCGGCGCCCAGGAAATCCTTATGCCTGCCGTCCAGCCTCTGGAGCTCTGGCAGCAGACCGGACGCGATATTGATTACGGCCCGACCATGGCTAAATTCAGGGACCGCCACGACCGGCAAAACGTCCTTGCTCCTACAGCAGAGGAAGTTGTAACAAGCGTTGCCGCTAATGAGATAAGCTCGTACAAGCAGCTCCCTTTCAATATATACCAGATAAGCTTCAAGTTCCGCGACGAGTTCCGCCCGCGGTTCGGTGTCCTGCGCAGCCGTGAATTCATAATGAAAGACGCCTACAGCTTCCACGCCTCCGATGAATCACTCGATGAAGAATACTGGAATATGTACGAAACCTATAAACGCATCTTCAAACGATGCGGCCTCGAATTTGTCATCGTCGAAGCAGAGTCCGGCGAGATGGGCGGCTCCGGCTCGCACCAGTTCACCGTACCCTGCGAATCCGGCGAAGACGTTATTGTCTATACGGAAGACGGCTCGTATGCAGCCAATATCGAAAAAGCCGCCGTTGACCCATTACCCAAACAATCTGCCAAAGGCAGTATCTCTAAACCAGAAGATATCCATACTCCGAACGTCGGTTCAATAGAAGCCGTCTGTGCCTTTCTCAAGACCAGGCCGCGGGACATGATAAAAACCCTTATCTACAATACCGACAAAGGGCCGATTGCGGCCCTTGTCCGAGGCGACCATGACCTCAATCCCGAAAAACTTATGCAGGTGTTGGGCGGAGCGAAAAACGATTTAGCTGATGAAGCAACCATCAAAAGAGTCACCGGTGCAAATGTCGGTTTCGCCGGGCCTGTCGGCCTCGCTGACAAAGTCGATAAAATGATAATCGACCATGCCGTTGCTGCTATGGCCGTTGGCGTCACTGGCGCGAACAAGACCGATTACCATACGAAGAATGTAGTCCCCGGCAGGGACTTCCCGCTCGATAATACGTATCACGGGCTTCCAGCCCGTGATACCACGGCCAGGATGGCCGTGGTACGTGTTGCCGATATTCGTAATGCTGTGGAAAGTGACACCTATAAAGGCAAGAAACTCCTGTTCAAAAGAGGTATCGAGGTAGGCCAGGTCTTCAAACTTGGCAGAAAGTACAGCTCGAAGCTCAACTGCAAATTCCTCGACGAAAACGGCAAGGAGCAAATCTGCACGATGGGCTGCTACGGCATCGGCATAAACCGCATCGTTGCCTCAGCTATTGAGACCGGCTATGACGAAAACGGCATCATCTTTCCCATCAGCATAGCGCCGTTCGAGGTGCTGGTCACCAGCGTAAATCAGGACGACGAAAAAGTCGCAGGAACTGCCGAAGAAATCTACAATGCGCTGAAACTCGAAGGCGTTGACGTGCTCTGGGACGACAGGGACCTTCGCGGCGGCGTAAAATTCAAAGACGCCGACCTGCTCGGAATCCCCGTTCGCGTTACCGTCGGCAAAAAGTCCGTCGCCGAGGGCAACGTCGAAATCAAACTGCGAGCCGAGTTGCAAAAAACCACTGTCTCAATTAACACCGCCGTCCAGAAAACAATCGAAATCGTCGAGAACCTGAAACAAAAACTGACATCGTAAGATGTCAATGTTTTTAGTTTTTCGATATTAGAATTTTCTCATTTTTTTGGTGTCTTAGTGCCTTTGTGTCTTGGTGTTAAGAGACTATGTGGCAGCTTCACGACCCAAAACCTGTTAAGCTCATCATCGGCATCCTCGCCGCGAACGAAGACGCCCTGAGCAAAGCGGCGGGGGCCCTCGAAAATAAGTTCGGCACCATCGATTTGCGAAGTGACGTCTGGCCGTTTACTCAGACTGAATACTACAGAGACGAAACAGGCGAAAACATACTGCGGCAATTTGTAACTATCGATAAACTTATTGACCCCGGCCGACTTGCTGACATAAAACACAGGGCAAACAAGCTGGAAAAACAACTGGCAGGGGACTTAAGCCTCGATTTACCCCGGCCGGTCAATCTCGACCCCGGAATAATAGAACCCTCGAAACTGGTCCTCGCCACGACAAAAAACTACTCGCATCGAATATACATCGGTAATAAAATGTACGCCGAGGTGACTCTTATATACGATAAAGGTTCCTGGAAGCACTTTGACTATACGTACCCGGATTACAGGCAAAA